>CAMWXM010000086.1 GCA_947178195.1 uncultured Ruminococcus sp. | reverse complement strand
ATCACAAATTATAATATAGCAAAGTTTTTTGCAGATAATTATCTTGTAAATTGTACCTCTCTTGATTACACGGTCATTCAGCCGACTGTATTAAAAGAGGAAGAAGGTACGGGAATGATAGAGATTGATCCCGAACATGACGGTTCTAATCCTATACCCGATGTAGCAGAGGTTCTTTGTTCTGTTCTCAAAAGGGAAAACACATTCAAAAAAGTTATCAAAATGCGTGGAGGTAACACGCCTATTGATACGGCTCTTGCCAATATTTAATTACGGAGGTATTCACAATGAGAAAAAATTTAGGTGTACAGCCTGCATTGTTTCCAATGCCTGTGGTGATTGTTGCGGCTTATGGCGCTGACGGAAATATTTGTGCGATGAATGCGGCGTGGGCACAGATATGCGATATGGACAAGATCGCTCTATTCATTGACGCTGAACACAAGACCACAAAGAACATCATGGAGACAAAGGCTTTTACGGTAAGCATTGCAGATGTTCCGAATATGGAAACTGCTGATTTCTTCGGTATCGCAACCGGCAATAAAATGACCGATAAGTTTGAGCGTTCCGGCTGTCACGCTGTCAAGAGTGAGTTTGTCAATGCTCCGATCATTACCGAATATCCTGTCACGATTGAGTGCGAGCTTGCAGAGGAGATCAACACCGAGCATATGCACGCTATTGTCGGTAAGATCGTCAATGTGAGCGCAGAGGAAAGCGTTGTCGGTGACAAGGACAAAATACTGCCCGAAAAGGTCAATGCTCTTGTGTTCGACCAGTACCGCTCCGGATATTTTGCTATTGGAGAAAAAGTCGGTCAGGCTTGGAATGCCGGTGCAGGACTTATGAAAAAATAAAATATTTTGTGCTGTGTCTAACCGCTTTCAGATTGATCTCTGAAGGCGGTTTTCACTTGACTGACTGTAATTTAATCGACAATAATATGGTTGTTTCTGGTGTTTAATAAAGAGAAACAGAGTTGAATATTAAAATAGAATGGTTCAAAAAGTGTGTTTTTTGGTGCAAAAAGTCATTTTCATTTTGAATGTTATGTGTTAAAATTATTATAGGGAATCTATATCTTTCAGGAGGTCGTATATATGAAAAAACTAATTACAACCATTCTCACATCGGCATTATCTATCAATACTCTGGTAATAGCTCCCATAAACATATCCGCCGCAGGCAGTACATTCGAGTTTGAAAACGGAATTGTTTACGATACGGGGGATAACATAACTTCTGTTGTCACGCTATCCGGTGCAAGCGGAGGCAAGGCTGTTGATCTTAAAGATTCAGGAGATTCCGTGACCACGAGCATCAGTGCAGAAAAAAGTGGTTTACATACGCTCTCTATTCGCTATAGTCAGCCCTATGATGAAAACGGAAAGTATCAGAATGTTATTGTCAACGGACAGAATATCGGTCAGATCTTATGTGCCTACACTGGTGAAGGACAGTTCAAAACAGTGAGCATCTCTGCAAACCTCAATGCAGGTAGTAATACCGTTACTGTTGAGAGCTTGTGGGGCTGGACTTATATTGACTGTCTAACGATAGGTGAAAGTACAGTCGGCGCAGGTGCAAATCCTATCATCAGCAGAAACGTTCCTGCATACTCCGGAAAATCAGACAGCGCTTCATCTGGAAATGACGACAAATACTATACATTCTGGACTTCAACTCCGGACGACTATCTCGCCTATGATCTTTCCTCAGCTCCTCAATCACAGCGTAAAAAGGTTCTTGCGGTCTGGTACAATACGAGTACATACGACAATATAGGAGCCTATGTAAGCAAGGACAACGAACCGGTGGATTATACAATTGAAGTCAACAAGGCGGCAGGAGGAAACTATCCCACATCAGGCTGGGAGGTCGCAGAGACCGTCACAGGCAATGGCTACAGCTCACGTCAGCACCTTGTCGATATGGACGGATATAACTGGATACGCATGAGGGTCACTAAGGTAAACGGCAGCAAAGTCAGTTTGAATTTCGATATTCACGATGCTTCAAAGAGCGTTTCAGATAGCTGGATATTCTTTGGTGATTCCATTACCGCAGGAAGTATGGTGAACGCTTACGGAACAGGCTTTGCCACATTCGTAACTCAGCTTGACAGCAGTTATTTCCCCGTGCAGGAAAACGGTGGTATCGGCGGAATTTCGAGCCGCGACGGTAAAGAAAATATCGACAAGTGGCTCAGTATAAGTCCTGCAAAATATGTAAGTATAGCATATGGAACTAACGATGCGTGGGGCAATCCCAACAACGCACAGAGCTATTACGAGAACACAAAGTACATGATCGATGCTGTTCTGAATGCCGGAAAGATCCCAGTGCTGCCGAAAATTCCTTATGCAGTAAATTCAGATGTTGGCTCGAATACAGGCTACTACAATGCCATGATAGACAGGTTATACAGCGAATACAGCGACAAACTTGTTCACGGTCCGGACTTTGACGAGTTTTTCCGTAATAACACATGGGGGCTCAGCGAGGATGGAGTTCACCCTAATTCTGACGGATATGAGGCAATGCGAAAGCTATGGGCGGAGACAATGTACGAGAATGTTTACAAAAATCTGTCTGAGAACACTGATGTTAACAATGATAGCTTTATAAAAGGTGATGTGAACGGCGACGGTGAATTAAATGTGGCTGACCTTGTACTTTTGCAGAATTGGCTGGTTGCAGTTCCTAACACTGCTCTTTCAAACTGGAAAGCCGGAGACCTCTGCGAGGACGGCAGGCTTAATGTTTTTGATATGGTGATGATGAGAAGGCTTCTTGTTCAGCAGGATCAGCCTCACCCCCAGGAGTTCAAGGCAGTTTACGAAGCTGAAAATGCAGCAATATCCGGAAATAATGCGATCAGCTCGGATAATGGAGCTTCCGGCGGAAAGGCAGTCGGTAATTTTGCCGATGACGGCGATGATCTAATATTTACAATAGAAGTTCCCACGGCGGGCAGCTATTGTCTTACTCTTACTTCAAAGGGACTGGGTGGCGACAAGTACAATGAAATTCTTGTTGACGGAGAGGATATCGGAGGCTTTGACAGCAAAGGCAATGAGTACACAGAGACCTCACTCCGCAGAGTAATGTTGACAGCCGGAAAACATACGGTGTCCATTAAAAAGTCATGGGGCTGGATAATGGTGGACTGTCTTAAAGTTACAACAGATGATGTGATTTCAAACAGCGTCTATAATGTTGAGAATAAGCTCATAAATTCTAATGCTGACGAGTGCGCAAAGGAACTTTTTAGCTACCTCTGTGACAGCTATGGGAAGTACACTCTTGCAGGACAGGTCTGCAATGACGGTCTCAATGGTGATGAGTTCAAGGCCATTTACGAGACTACAGGCAAATATCCCGCTATCGTCGGACTTGACATGATGGACTACTGTCCATCAAGAGTCGCGAAAGGAGCAAGGTCAAATGCGGTGGAGACTGCCATTGACTTCCACCAGCACGGTGGTATAGCTACATTCTGCTGGCACTGGAATGCGCCTGATAAATATATGAAGCCCGGCGACACCGAACAAGGTACTCCCAGATGGTGGGGAGGTTTCAATACCTCTAATACAGATTTCGATATTGCGGCAGTTATGGACGGACGTGATCCTGAAGGCAAGGCTCTTATCGATGCCGATATCGCCGAGATAGCAAAGCAGCTCAATCGTCTCCGTGAAGCAGGTGTACCTGTTCTATGGCGGCCGCTTCATGAGGCTTCGGGCGGCTGGTTTTGGTGGGGAGCTAAAGGTTCTGATGCTTACAAGCAGCTCTGGTACTATCTCTATGATCAGCTTACGAATGTTTACGGCTGCAATAACCTGATATGGGTGTGGAACGGTCAGAATCCCGACTGGTATCCTGGAGACGACTATGTTGATGTTATCGGTGAGGACATTTATGCCGACGAGCACAGCTATGGTGCACAGAATGCAAAGTTCTCTGAGTTGTTGGAATACTCCGACACAAACAAGATAATTGCACTTACTGAAAACGGTACAGTTTTCGATATTGACAATGTAGTATCTGCAAATTCAAGGTGGGCATGGTTCGGAACATGGTGCGGAGATTTCGTTGTAAGTAACGGTCATTATTCCGAGACCTTTACTGAAAAAGATATAATGAAAAGGACCTACAACAGCGAATATGTTATAACTCTTGACGAGCTGCCATGGAACAACTGAGAGGTGATACCTATATACGATTTATATCTCCCCACTCGCACATAGAATCCAAAATGGGAATCAACGATTTGCCTCGTTCTGTTAAACTGTATTCTACTTTGGGCGGAATTTGTGAATATTCTTCACGATGAACAAGGGAGTTAGCTTCCAATTCTTTCAAATTAGCGCTTAATGTTTTATATGAAATTGAACCAATATATTTCTGCATTTCATTGAAACGAACAATACCAAATTCCATCAGCGTATAAAGAATTATCATTTTGTATTTTCCGTTTATCAGTGACAGTGTGTAGCTGAATCCTGTGCTTTCCAGATTTTCAGATGCGATACATCTTTTTTCCATTTTGACAAACCTCCCATACTTTCCTATAGGTAAGCACATTACCTATAGGTGCGTACTTGATTGTTTTTTATTATGTGTTATAATTATATCAAAAGGCTAATACAAAGTCAACCTAATCAGAAGTATTCATAAAATTTCTTAAAGGAGTAGGTAAAATGAAACTTAGAAAAATAAAAGCATTTCTTGCAGGCTGTATGATCGCCGGAAGCGTTATCATTTCTGCATTTACCGGAACAGTAAATGCAGACTATGCAAGAGCTTCCGTCCATGACCCATCTATAGTTAAATTAGATGATGGCAGCTATTACATTGTTGGTTCGCACCTTGGAGCTGCTCGTTCCAACGATATGCAAAACTGGGCATCTGCTGCAAACTCCCACCTCGGCTCAACAAACACCACTTTTTTCAAAAATATATATACCGATCTTGCGATCCCTGAAAAGTGGTCTAACACTACAAGCGGATATGATCTTGCAGGAAATATGTGGGCGCCTGACATTATCTACAACAAGGCAATGGGCAAATATTGTATGTATCTTAGCATAAACGGTCAGGTATGGAATTCTTCGATTGTTCTCTGCACTTCCGATAAAATCGACGGCCCATATACCTATGAGGGAACGATAGTATATTCAGGATTTACAAATAATTCTGTCAACAATGTAAACGATACAGATGTACCGAAGGTACTGGGAAAAAATCCTGACATAAGCCGTTATCTCAGCGGTAACGGTTCATGGAATGCGGCTTACGGTACTAACGCTATAGACCCTGCGGTTTTCTATGACGAAAACGGAAATTTATGGCTTATTTACGGCTCGTGGTTCGGCGGTATCTATATGCTTGAGCTGGACGAAAAAACAGGTTTGCGTGATTATAATGTCAAATATGAAACCAAAGCAAATGTCTCTGACGCTTACATGGGAAAAAAGGCTGCCGGAGGAAATTATGCATCGGGAGAAGGTCCATATATAGAGTATATGAAATCTCCTGACAGCAACAAAGGCTATTATTATTTGTTTATGTCTTATGGTTATTTCAACTCCAATGGCGGTTACAATATGCGTATTTTCCGCAGTGAAAATCCTGACGGTCCATATGTTGACCAAAACGGCAATAGTTCAATTTTCCCTAAAGGCGGCGACAATATAGGCGGTACTGTCGGCGAAAGACTTATGAGTAATTATCAATGGAGCTGTAACGATAGACCCTTTAAGGCACAGGGACACAATTCTGCTCTTATGGACGATGACGGGAAATTATATGTTATTTATCATACAAAATTTGATGATTCCTATGGATTTCATGAAGTGCGTGTGCATCAGATCATTATGAATGAAGACGGCTGGATAACAGCTGCACCTTATGAATATTCAGGTGAAACTCTTTCAGAAACAGGTCATAGTGAAAATGCTGTAATAGGTGATTATGAATTTATTTTCCACACTTTAAATCAGAAATTTGTCAATGAACAGAGCGCTGATGTGGAAAAGCCGAAAAATATCTCACTGAATGCAGACGGCAGTATTTCAGGTGATATATCCGGTAAATGGTCAATGGAAAACGGCTCGCCTTATATGTCGCTGACATTCGGCGGCGTTACATATAAGGGCGCATTTCTGGTTCAGGCAGACGAATCCGCTGCACAGACTCAGCGTATGACATTTACTGCAACAGGCAACAATACCTGCGTATGGGGCAGTAAAACCTCTGAATATAACCCTGACGAGGATGCTATCGATATTACTAATGAAAACAGCAGTCTTGTATATTCGCCAGAAACAGCGGCAGGTTACGGCGATACTGTTAAGCTTTGCGATACCGATCTGCTCAGCGGAGTTTCATATACTATTACAAACAAGAACAGCGGAATGGTTCTTGATTTAGCTGACGGTAATACAAGCGCCGGTACAAACATTCAGCAATGGTCAAAGCTTGGCGGAAGTGCTCAGGAATGGCGTATAGTTTCTGCCGATAACGGTTACTGCAAAATTGTTTCTATGGCTGATGAAAGTAAGTGTATTGCAGTTGCAGAAAATTCTGCTGATGACGGCAAAAACATAGAATTGCAATCGTTTACAGATGCCGACAATCAGCTTTGGAAGCTTGTTCAGGACGGCAGTTATTACGGTATTGTTTCAAAATGTTCCGGTGATAAATCAGGCTTTGACGTGTTCGACTGGTCAACAGAAAACGGAGGAAATATTAACCAGTGGGAATTTTGGGGCGGCGATTGTCAGCTTTGGAAAATAGCTCCTGTTTATCCGAAAGTAAATGACGGTGAATATACTCTCAGAAACATCAATAGTGGTTTGTATATTGCTGAAAAAGATGGAAATGCAGTTCAGTCTGACGCCGAAAACTGGACTATAAAATCAACAGACGACGGAGCATATACTATACAGACTGCCGACGGAAAAGCTCTTACCGTTGAAAACGGTTCTGCTGAAAATGGTGCAAATGTTTCTCTTGAAAACTACAGCGGAAGCCCTTCTCAGAAGTTTACCATTAAGACAAATAAAGACGGTTCTTATTCGCTGATGAGCGTTGTTTCTGATAATAAAGCTTGTGTTGACGTGTTTGAAATCAGCAAAGACGACGGTGCAAATCTTAACCAGTGGGAATACTGGGGCGGCGATGGTCAGAAGTTTGTCATTGAACCTGTTACAGCTGAGAAAAAGACCGTTATCGGTGATGTTAATGCAGACGGTAAATTTACCATTGCAGACATTGTAATGATGCAGAATTTTCTCGTCAAAAAAGGTACTCTCACCGACTGGAAAGCTGGAGACCTCTATAACGACGATAAGATAAATGTATTTGATTTGATATTAATGAAACGAATTCTTATTCTATCAAAATAAGAAAATTTATACTGCATTTAGCTGCATATACATAATTTCGTAAATAATTTTTAAAACTGCTGTGCCTTTCGGGGACAGCAGTTTTTTGAGAAAAAAATATAAAGAAATATGGATTTGAAAAAGAATAAAAACAAGTTGCAAAGCAGTACATATACATCTTGTATCAAAAACTTACATTTTACACCATTTAACAAATATACTCATGTGCGAATAGGGAGATAAAAATCGTATATAGGTATAACCACACAGACCTGACGATCCGTTTGTTTATACTTTCTTAAGGGTAAGTATATTACCCCAATGTGCGTACTTGACTTCTTATTGTTATCTGCTATAATTATAACAGAAGTTAATTTTAATGAAAAGATTTTTTTTGGAGGTATCTTATGGGTAAGAAAATTGTAGTAATAACAGGAAGTCCACGGAAAAACGGCAACAGCTTTGCTATGACCGATGCATTTATAAAGGTGGCAGAAGCAAAAGGACATACCGTTATCCGTTTTGATGCGGCAATGAAAAAGGTCAGAGGATGTCATGCATGTGAAACATGTTTTAAGACAGGAAAAGCCTGTTCCTTTGACGATGATTTCAATGTTATTGCTCCTGAAATTCTGGAAGCAGATGTGATCGTATATTCAATGCCTGTTTATTGGTACTCCATACCTGCTCAGGTTAAAGGTGTTATGGATAGAATATATTCATTCTGCGTTGCTGGAAAGGATATTGCAGGAAAAAAATGTGCGTTGATAACCTGCTGTGAAGAAAACGATATGTCCGTTATGGACGGTGTACGAATTCCTGTTGAGCGTTCCGCAGCGCTGCTGAAATGGGAAATGGTCGGAGAAGTACTTATACCCGGCGTTTTGAATGCAGGTGATATTGAAAAAACGGACGGATGTAAAAAAGCCGCTGAGCTTGCAGAAGCTATCTAAGAAGAACGACTATATTCTGCTATACAAATGTAATTTTTTATGGGCTAATAAACCTATAAAGTGTTTATTAGCCTTATTTTAAAGTCTTTGCATATTGGACAATTATTTTGCAGTATCGGGAGATGAATATTATGAATTCAAAAGGCAGAATAGGACTTATTATTCCAGAAATAAATGGTGTTTTCGATTATGATTTCATTGACGGAACTTTCGCTCAGGCAAAGGAACTTGGCTTCGATCTTATTATATATACCGCTGTCACAGCTTCACGGGAAAATTCAAATTCATATATTTCAGGTTCGGAGAATATATATACCCTTGTCTGCACTAATAAGCTTGACGGAATTATATTTGCCGCTGAACGGTTTAAATCTGACGATACGATTAATAAAATATTTGATTGCCTGAGCCAGACCGATACTCCCACAGTTGTTCTTGGTATGGAACGAAACGGATTTAATAGTATATATTCCGATGAATCTGAGGGTATATATAAAATAACATTGCATCTTATTGAAGAACACGGCTGCCAAAAATTATACTGTCTCACCGATAGTCCAGACTGCAAATATTCTATTATTGATGGGTTTAAAAAAGCCTGTTCCGACATGGGTATCCAAACTGATAAAAATAATATTTTTTACAACAGTATTCAAAAAAATATTGCTTCTGATATTGCAGGCGGAAGGCTTTCACGCCCTGACGCAATCGTTTGTACAAACGATATTATAGCGGATTCACTGGTGAGAACATTGAGAGAAAACGGCGTCAGAGTTCCTGAAGATATTGCCGTAACAGGCTATGGCGGGAACTGGGAGTCGATGGCTCTTACTACCGTTCAGGGCAGAGACAGGCAGTTTGGAGCTGACGCTGTATGTAAGTTATTTGAAATAATAACTAATGAAAGGTATGAAAATAATAAAATCAACCAATCCCTCCGCTTGGGATCAAGTTGTGGCTGCACTATGAAAAAAATATCTGAAAATAATCTTAATGATATGATTCTTGAAAAATATATAAGTCAGATGATGAAGAAAGATATTCAGGGACTTTCATACAGGCCTGTCGGTTTTATTAATAATATATCAAGGATTTCTTCCCTTGAGGACTTAAGGGAACAGGCGGACAATATGTCTTATAATTGGAAACACAGCCAAAGCTTAGATATTTGTCTTTGCGAGGACTGGCAGATAAATGTAAATAATCCTGACGATTTCCGTCAGTACGGCTATCCCGAAAATATGTATCTGCTGTTATCTAAAAATAAAAACGGAAAGCAAGACGATAGCTACAACTTTTCGACTTCTGATATAATTCCACGTCTTTGCGTCGATCATGAACCTTGCATTGCTATTGTTGCTCCGCTTCATTGCGATGGACAGATTCTGGGCTATGCTGTGTCAACACATAATCAAAACGAATATATGATTTCAGGTGGATCTTATGTTGTATGGAATGACGCTTTATCATACGGATTGAAAAATCTTCAAAAAAAATTATACGACGAATATATAAATAAACAAAATGAAAAAAATTCTTTTACCGACTTGACAACAGGAATGTTAAATCAACGTGGATTTACTGCCTTTTCATCAGAATATCTTGAAAATAATAATAGCAAGAATTATTTTATTTTTATAACTTATTATTCTGATAAAATACCATTAGAAAATAAAGAACATATTATAGCCAATATCATTGCTGATAAATGCTGTTATGACGACCTGATCTGTGCAAGAATTAGCAGTGATATATTCGGAATTATTTATACTTTGAAAAATAATGTTGATTTAAATAATATTGCAGTGAAATTGTCAGATTCTATAAAAAATTATTTGCAGGAACGATTGAAAAATATGTTGTTTATTTCCGAAGTCATAATTCATATCGCAGAAATAAACAGCTCTGTAAAGACGGAAATTCAGGCGGTTATTAATGAAAGTATACTCTTGCTTTCTGATAAGAAAAAGAAGATGAAATATAATTCCATAAGCTATAAAAATCAGATGTTTGATTTGAGAAAGGATATTATATCAAATCCGCAGAAAAACTGGACGGCTTCTCAGATTGCCAAGAATATGCATATAAGCAAAAGTCATTTGCAAAGGCTTTATAAGCAGCTTTTTTCCGTCGCTCTCAAGGACGATATTATTAACGCAAGAATAAACCGGGCAGAGCAGATGCTAAGGCATACCGATATGAGAATTCGGGAAATAGCTTTGCAATGCGGATATAACAGCGAAACTCATTTTATGCGGCAATTTAAAGAAAAAACTAACATTACCGCTTCTGATTACAGGAAGCAAAACAGATAGATTTATATACAC
>CAMWXM010000085.1 GCA_947178195.1 uncultured Ruminococcus sp. | reverse complement strand
AGTCAATTATGATACTGTGAAAAATGTCAGAAAATATTGACATGTAAGAGAAAAGATGATATAATAAGGCATATTAATGTAAATTTGCATGTCGTCGGACACATATAACGAAATTTTTTTAAGGAGCTTATTATGGGAGATTTTAAAACTTTAAACGGCGCTGTTGAGTTGTTTAAGCAAGTTGACGGTTTGGGTAACAGCAATAATATATTTATCACTTTAAAAAATACTACCAGAGAGGGTATGAAATACGGTGTTGCAGGAGGTATGGCAGCCGGTATTGGCGTTGGCATTTTAGTTACAGGCAATTCTGAAACGATTTTCGGTAATAATTTTGATGCCATTTTGATAAATCAGACGGAAAAAGGCTTGGGTCTTATTCCTATGCACAGTAAAAAAATTGTTCTGAATAATGTTAAAGTTGAAAATCTTGAACCCGATTTGGAAGAGTATGCTTTTATTCCAAACGATTCCATTAATGAAATTAATGTCAAAAATTTCAGCTTTCTAAATAAGAAGATTCAAAAAATAAAAATCAAGGTCGGAGATAAGAATACTATCCACTTGATTGCAAGAAAACAGGAAAAACTGCTTCCATATCAGGAAGAAAACTTTGGAAAATTTATGGATCAGTATAAAAAGAAATAATTATGGAATCTGAAAAAACAACTAAAATTCTTATATTATACATAAAACAGGTGGAAAGCATTAGTTCCTTTTGAAATAAAAATAGAAAAGGCTATTTAGTGGAGTAACCTATTGGAAGAAAGTGGTATCATTGGACAGTAATTTGATTGGTGAAAAAATGGATATAGAAAAACAATTTAATCTGATTGCAGAAGAATATGATTGCAAGCGAAGAAAATTTATTCCTTGCTTTGAGGACTTTTACAAGAATACAACGGAATTTATTGCCTTAAATATAAAGGAGCCAAAACAAATTGTTGACTTAGGTGCTGGAACAGGTTTATTAACATATTTTTGGTATAATCAATATCCTAATTCCAAATATGTGCTTGTGGATATTGCAGATGAAATGTTGAACGTCGCCAGAAAAAGATTTGATGGTATTGAAAACATATCATATCAGGTCGAAAATTACATTTACAAACTACCTGATACTCTTTTTGATACAGTTATTTCAGCCTTATCTATTCATCATTTAGAAGACAAAGATAAGAAAAAACTGTTTTCAAGAATATATGACAATCTGCCGGATGGTGGTCTGTTCATAAACTATGACCAGTTTTGTGCAGGACACCCAGAAATGAATCATTGGTTTAACTCTTATTGGGAAAGAAAGTTAGCAAACAGTGGATTGACAGATAAAGATATAGACTTATGGAAAGATCGCAGAAAATTAGACAGGGAATGCTCTGCTGAAGAGGAAGTGTATATGTTGAAAGAATGCAAGTTTAAAATTGTTAAATGCGTCTATTCCTATCAAAAATTTTCTGTCATTGTTGCAATTAAATAATATTTTTAAGGCAATATCGCAAAAGGATTGTGCGGTATTGCCTTAAAAAGTATACTAAATAGTCTAATCCAAATCAAAGAATTATTATACGAAGTTTTTATTGTGGAACACTATGTAAATCCCAAAAGCAAAATTTCAACCTATTTCTATCCAATTGAAAATGCATAGGAATGATCATTCGCTTTCCTATCCAGTTATAGGTACTAAGAAAACTGTATTAAGTTTGCAGTTGGGTGATTTGGTCTCACATAAAAATCATTACTATATATAAAAAAATGTTGCCTTTTTTGCTACTGGAAACTTTACTGAAAGTGAGATAATGTTAATGAATGGATTTAGATACATTCGTTGTAATAAACTTTGGGGTTAAATGCAAATATTGTGAAGAAAGACCAGATGTAACCAATTATAAATGTCCAGGAGTTTTTGAAAAATATGTATCTGACTTTTGGGATAAGAACAACGAAATTATTTATTCAAATCATGATTATGTAGCCAATTATTAAGAAGGAGGAAAAAATAGAATTGATATGCAGATGTCCTTGGTGTGGAAGCAAGTTAAAAAGTCACTCAGCGTTTGCTCTTATGGGTAAGAAATGTCCCATATGTAAAAACAAATACAAAGCTGGTAATAATAACAGGTATTTTTTTATATGCGCATTAATAACAATGCTTTTTTGTTGGTATTTTGCAGATATGAAATTAGGTGTTATCCTGATTATTTTTATACATAATATATTGCTCACATTTGTTCCATATGAAAGAGATACAAATAAATTCATAGCACTAAAAGGCTTAAAAGCAGATCTGCATTTAGACGGCAATAAGACAAAAAGACTAATTTACAGGTTAATGCTGTCGCCTAATAGTATTGTTACAATATGCTTTGTTGATAAAAATAATAAACCCATTTCACAATTGCTTTGCGTAACAACTGAATTTTTAAATTGGAAAAATTCTTTAGAAAGCTGTAATATGTACTTTTTACCTCAAGGTCAAATTGATGTTTCACAAGAAAGAGGATCAATTTTCAACATCTTCTATAATAATAAGTTTATTGGACAAGGAAATCTTTTGGAGTATATCGACAACTTTTAAATAATATTTCCTCACCTTAATCCTGCCGTCATCGGTTTTCAAAGCAATAAACTTTAACCGTTCTATTAAAGCTATACATAATCGTTATAATTTCAAGATTAGGATTGCATACAAACATTACATTTCAGATATTTTTTTATAAACATCATTCCAGCTATAAACTCGAATAATATTTTCATGGCTTGTACGCTGATTATACCTTGTATCAAAAAGCAAAACCCTTATGCCGTTATCAGCAAGATATAACGCGACATCGGATCGGTCATCAATCATGATATCAACTGAAAATTTACGGCATCCGGTCAATTTGTCCTTACAAGCCTTATTTTCAGAGCAGTAAAATATATCGTCAAATCTAAAGTCATGTTTTTGCAGCCAGTGTTCATATAAATACCTGCTGTACCAGCCAAGCGGATTATGCATAGTTACGAATTTTCTTGCTGTAATTTCATAAAGTATATGTCCGTCATTATGCAGATTACTTATTATTTCAGATGCGCCTTCTCTCGGCGGCCATTTTTTGCAGTATGTAAAGAAATAACGAAGTCCGAAACGAAATTCTTCTTTTTCAGTGCATGCAAAGATTTCGGAAGTATTACAGCCATCAAGGTTGACCGGCTTTCGCTTGAACCATTTTTCTCCATATTCATATATGTAAGCTGACATATCAGTAAGTACTCCATCACAGTCTACGCCAATTATCATTTTATTTTCTCCATTCACTTTTCATGTCTATAATCTGCTGTCTGATTTCTTCCGTTATTTCTTCAGCAGTTTTACAATTGGGTGCAATTGGTTTACCAAATTTAATTTGCAGAGGATACCTGCGAAAATGTTTCCAGTCAAACAAATGAGGCAAATTTTTATGAGGAGGAAAAATTTCATATGCTCCATTTATACAAACCGGGATAATTTTCACGCCAGATTCAATAGATAATTTTGCTGCACCCTGTTTAAATGCTCCAAGAATTCCATTACGTGTACGAGTACCTTCAGGATGTATAAGCAAATTATAGTCCTCTTTTGAAATGCATTCATAAGCACGTTTCATTGCAGTGGTTGTATTTCCGCTTCTATGAACAGGTATACCACCCATAAATATGACGCCTTGACGATACATCTTCTTTTCAAAAAGATAATCAGCTGCAATACTGCATATAGAATGCCTGATTCTGTTATCAAGATTTCCAATAACCCACATTCCATCGAAATGACTTTCGTGATTGGGACAGAATATATAATTTTCGTCAGGACTAATATTTTCTTTGCCAAATACTTCAAATTTCCAGATCATACTTGATATTTTCATGAATCTATTAAAAAGTTTATAATCTTTATCTGTTCGTTTGATAGGATAATCGGAAGCATCATTTACTGCGATAACATTTTCATTTCTATCTTCAATGATTTTAATTATTTCTGCAACTGTAATATTAATATGCAGCATTGATTCTATGGATGTATTATATTTTTCATCAAGTTCAACACACATTTCAAAAATATTGAGTGAGTCCATACCAATATCCTCTTTTAGTCTCATAGTATCAACTATTTTAAAAGAAGTATCCAAATCCTGCAAACGTATGATACAGTTACATACACTGTCAAAAATACTCAGGCTCTCATCAGAAGTAACAGGCATTTTTTCCTTTGGTAGTTTGATTACCTCATCCTGAATTTCCAAACAAAATCGTTTGACCTTACCTACAGAAGTGCGTGGAATACACTGGGCAAAATGAATCCCTGACAGCTTGTACATAGAAGGAGCGCTGCGAGATATCTGTTCAAATAATGATATTACTTCTTTTTGTTTTGCTTCAGTATAGTTATTGTCTGCAATAAACAAATGTATTTCATCACACTGTTCCTTTTCATTGGCAATACCCCTGCTTGCAATATCATATTCAGATATTCTGTTTAAGTAATAATCATCAACATCTGACGGTGAAACTTTTTTTCCATTTTCAAGAATGATGCTTTCTTTCATTCTTCCAGTAATATGCAAATATCCTTTTTTATCAATATAGCCGTAATCACCTGTTTTAAAGAATTCGTTTTCAAAAGCTTCTTCTGTTAGGTCAGGACGCCTAAAATATCCCTTCATCATAAGCTCAGATTTAACAATAATTTCGCCTGTTCCACTATTGTCTTTATTTCGTATCTGTATTTCAATTTCAGGATGACGATTTATATTTCCAATAGTATTGGCAGGATATTTATCAAAAACTCCTGTAGCGGCAATGGGGACGTTTGTTTCAGTTGTAGCATAAAAATTAGCCCATACTACGCCAAGGTTCAAAAAGAATTCAGCTGTTTCGGGTTTACAAGGAGAAGCGCCTGTTCCAAGTCCAAATATATTTTCGCCAAAAACTTCTTTAGTAATACTTTTAAATATTTTTTTACCAATATTAATGCCAAGATACTTTCTGATATATCCGGAAAATTTCATAAGAACATTTATAAGGTGGTAAATTAATGCTCCCTTTGCACGAATTGCAGTGCGGATTTTCTGTTCCATAACTTCATATACTTTTGGAACCATTACGAAACAGTGAGGTTGAAATTTTTGAAGTCCGTTCTGAAGCTTTGAGGAATCAACATCTTCTATAAATCCGATTTCACAGCCGGTAAGAAAAAATGTCATTGCACTGGTAAATCCTGCAATATGATTAAAGGGTAAAACAAGCAGATATGACATATAGTCCTGTAAACTCATCAGACGCTCAACAACTGTTCTTGCTTTTAGAACTGATTTATGTGTAACTTTAACACCTTTCATCTGACCAGTTGTACCAGATGAGTATATTATTGCAATTACATCAGTTTCAGGATCGGAGGTTGGAGGTAAGCCAAAACAATCTGCATGATCTGACGAAAATGCAGTTACAGCAAGACCGTTATCCAGATTAAAACAAGGAATATGCTCTATAATTTTTTTGCTGAAACAATTATATAATTTTGCAGTTGTAAACAATGCCCTGACATCAGAAAATTCAAGCAGCTTTTCTATTTCTTCTTTAGGGAGCGATGGATCAATAGGAATGATGGTAATACCTGAATATGTTAATGCTAAGCTCATTATTACGACCCACGGTGATTGAACGGAAATGAGAGCGGCTCTATCGCCGCATACTAAATTTATTTTTTTAAAAGTATCTACAGAATCATGTATAAAACTGCCTATATCATTAAATGTCAGTTTATCCGATGAACCGTCATTTCTCATATAAGTAACGGCATTTTTATTGCTGTAACTGCTGGTAATTTGGTTTATTCGTTTTACATATTCGTGATAAGCAGTTTCCATTATTTTTTCTCCTATCATTTTACATTTCATTGTAATAGCAAGTCTTAAAATTTTTCCATTTTTATTATACTTTTTTATTGTATATTTGTCAATAGCTTATAAATAGGGGTATTAAATATAAACTCTGTTGCCAAAACTTTTATACCAAAAGTCAATTTTATGACTTTCGGTTTACACTACTGACCGTACGTTTATTCTATCAGCGATAATAGGTAAATTCTATAAAAAAAGAACCCGTTCACATAGAAGCAGGCTCTAAGGAAACTATGATTCTCTAAATATTCATTGCATCCATTTCAGTGATATAATCGAGTGCAGGCACAAAAATATGCTCATGCTTTGTTCCATCAAATACTTTTTTCCCCGACTGAAACGCACATAATTGTGTCATGGGATATGGCTTCCAATCTCCATTATCCAGCGGCTTAGTTGAAAAAATAATGCCATTATTTTCTGATTTATAATACAGCTATCTAGCATATTTTGATGTACATACAGCAATTCTCCGTCATATATCATCAGATTCAGCTTGTTGCGTTTTGAGAGAGAAACTACAAAATCATCTACAATATCAAACCTTTGCTTTGCAGTTTTCGGCTGTTTTTCGTTTATTTTGTCTAGTAATGCAAGGGAAATTCGCTCAGAATCTGTATCGCCTGCCTGTGTATGCAGATATTTCATCAATTGCTTGCCTGAATAAATTGTACCATTATGAATGAGCGTCCAGCATCGACCGCTGTAATCTGTCTGAATGTAAGGATGACAGTTTTCAGTTTTAATTGAACCCACTATGGCTAAGCGAATGTGTGCAAGAGTGTTCTTTTGTGGTAAAGTTTCTTCAATAATTCCGGGCACGTGCGGATGGTGTATACCGTGACTGAAAAACTCATTCAGATACATACGTATATCAATTTCTCGAGATGAAGAAAAAACAAGAAGTTCACACATACATTTCACTCCCCTCTTTGATTTTTTCACAGATTCTATGACCGTTCAATTTGCTGATATGTAATTATATTCAGAGTTTCCGGAGTATCCAGGAAAAATTTCTCCATTTTATCAAGAATATCATTTGCAGCTTTTTTGACAGGCACATTGTTGATAGTGACGTCTGAAATATCATACAAAGCTGCCGACTGATGATTTTCAATCGCCTTTTTCTGAAGCTCTGGAGTGTGATCAAAGTCCTCATGATTAAGCAGATAAATCAAAAACAAGTGTGCAAATTCTAAGTCTTTCTGAGCTATACCCAGTTTCTCCAACGGATTCAGATCAAACATACGCAGTTCAATGTGATCAACCCCATTGCTGAGCAATGATTCCAGAGAATTTTCACCTCTTGGCTTTAAGCGAACAGGCAGATACAGTTCACCGGCAGAAAACAAAATTCCCTTTTTAATATAATTCTGAATACTTCGGATATATGCTGACAAATCAGAATAATCAAGCTGCGGAATAAACTGATTCCAATAACCTCTTTGGCTGTTACGCATTGAAGAAAATCCACTGAATACTGTACCATTTGCACCGTCCTCATCGAACGACAAATCATACCTCGGACTGGCTGCTGTCAACAATACAAGAAGCCAACTGTAACGGCTCACCTGCTTTATCAGACGCAAATACAGCGTATTTTTATCTGCGTCAAATCTTTCCAGATATTTGTCCGAAAACGAAAAATTAAAATGTATACCAGAATACAGCATCATTCGCTTGCCATAACGACGTGCAAGGTTTATCCTATAATCGTGCTTTGCGGAGAGAAAACCGCCGTACTGCGCTATCGGAATGTCAGCCTCGCTTTCGATATGGGGCGGATTGCTGTAAAGCCACAATGTCTCATCATTTTTATCAAGAATGGTTCTTGCTTTTGAATCTAAAACTTTAAGATTATTCATAACCTCCGCAATGCCGCTGCAAACAGGTGTAATGATTTCAAGCTGATTTTCACAGAAATCTCTTGATAGATTTTCGTCGTCAAACGGATGGAGCGTCCGTGCAAGGCGACCGTTTTTATCAATGCGGAGCGTTTCACGCTCCAATCCGAATTTTCCTTCAAATATATATTTTTTCATTAGTATTACCTCTACAATTTTCGAGTTGCAAATCCTGAAATTTTGTGTTATAATCAGCATAACAAACAACAGGAGGAATCTTATGTCAGATATATTTTCTAAGCTTATTGAGGAAATTGAAAAGAATAAACTCAATATATACGGTATTGAAATTTTTCAAAATCACAATATTGTTTTCCGTCATATGCAAAGGGACGATATCCGTTACCCGATTTATTCCGCAACCAAATCTTTTACCACAACTGCTGTCGGAATTGCTGTTGACGAGGGCAAATTTTCTGTTGACGCACCATTGTACGAGTGTCTGGAACAACGTTATCTGCAAAATATGCCTGCCGATTTCAGAAAGGCTTTCTGCAAGCTGACTGTCAGACGATTCCTTACTATGTCGGTAAACGGTTATCCATTCCGCCCAAGCGGAGACGACTGGCTGGAAACAGTTCTCCAAACAAATGCAGATTATTCCAAAACATTATTTTCCTATACGAATGTTTCCGCATATCTGGTAGGAGTTGCTTGCGAAAACGCTGTCGGCAGTAATCTTCCTCAGTACCTGAAACCCCGATTACTTGAACCTCTCGGCATTGAAAATCCCATATTTCAATTTGACTCGCAGGGACGTTTTTATGGTGCAACGGGAATGTATCTTACCGTTCATGAACTCAGTCTTTTAGGACAGCTTTATTTGCAAAAAGGAGTATTAAACAATCACCGTATCCTATCAGAACGTTGGACTGAAGAAGCCACAAAACTGCAAATTGACAATCATGACGGCGGTTACGGATATTTCTTTTGGAGAAACGGCGACCATTTCAGTATCAGCGGAAAATGGGGACAGAAATGTCTGATCTATCCGCAGAAAAAACTGATGATTACTTATCTCGGAGATATACCCGAAACTTCCGGTAAAATGCTGTCCATTGCAGAAAATTTTGCGAAAAATTACGGATAAAGTGCAGCTTTGATTCTATCCAAAGCTTCTTTCAAAACACTTCTCGGACAAGCGGCATTGATACGCTGAAAGCCCTCTCCGCATTTGCCGAAAATTTTTCCGCTGTCCAACCACAGCTTTGCCTTATGAACGATTAAATCTTCAGGTTCCGAAACTCGGAGTCTCCTTTTTCAGGTTTGCAAAAATCTGATGATTTACATGAAATACAAAGTACTGATGTATCTCATCGCTTACAACAGTAACTCCATGCTTGACACAGATATCACCAAGCTGTATCAATTCTGATTCCGTCCACACTCTTCCAACAGGATTATGTGGATTACATAGAAAAAACAGCTTGATTTTTTATCAATTATTTTCTGTTCAAAGTCCTCAAAATCAATATGATAGCGATTATCTTTACCGAGATAAAGCGTGTTGCTTACAACCTTTCTGCTATTATTCTCGATCACTTACGGCTCAAGACTTGCTCCTGTCGTTTTTATCAAGAATGCAAATTTCTCGCTGATATCCGTTCTGTTCGTAACCATAAACCCTGCAAGCGTATCATTATGACCGCTGAGATATTTTGTACCACTGTGTACCACGATATCTGATCCCAGATCAAGAGGATTCTGAAAATACGGCGACAAAAATGTATTATCTACTATCAGAATTAAATCGTGTCTCTGGGCTATTTCATCCACTGCCGAAATAGCCGTTACATTCATCATGGGATTAGTCGGAGTTTCTATGTAAATTGCTTTTGTATAAGGCGTTATGAAGTTCTCTATATTTTCGCTGAAACAGTCAATATTTGAAAATTTAATACCATTTTTTTCACACATTTCTGAAAAGACGAATACTTCCCCCATACAAATCTGAATCTGCGATAATATGATCACCAGGCTTGAACAACTCCATCAGCAGAGAAATAGCAGCCATTCCCGAAGAAAATGCAAATGCCGATGTACTGTTTTCCAGTGATGCAGGAGATTTTGCAAACCAAGGAATTAGTCCAAAGCAAATACCTGATTATGTTATGAATGGTGTAACAAATGGAAAAATAATTGGAACTCAGGGAAGATCTCCAGGAAGACCGATATATTCATTTGAATATAATGGTGAAATAAGAAAAGTTGCAGTAACCATAGCAGACAATGGTTTTATAGTCGGTGCTAATCCAAGATAAAACGATAAGGAGTAATAATTATGATTTTAAAACTTAAACTGGAATATAAATGTTATCCTGTTTGGATATATGAAAATGATAAAATGATTGATAACGATCTGCCCAAATGCACCAATGAATATGAAGTTGCAGATGCTCTGCTTTGTGAACTTCAAAATATATATGATAAGTCATTTGTTGATGATGGAGTGAAATTTGATTTTGTTGAACTGTCGGAAGAACAAAAGGTAAAAATAATGATGATTGTAAATAGAATTGTTGATATATTGAGTGAACAGTTTACTGTAGAGAATAACATAAATATAAATTAAATTATGATATAAATAGTAAGCAGTAATTATAGGATTAATAGTTGCTTACTGGTTTGAATTTGCATAAAAGAAATAAACATGACATACTTGGAGTTATAGATATGAAACAAATGGCAGAAAGTCGTAATTATCTTATACTAAATGAATATGAAAAAGTATTTCTCAAGTTAAAGGAAACATCACAATTAATTTTAATTGGTGAATTCTATGGTGATCCTGATGTTGCTTTAATTTCAGCCGATGAGAAATACTGTGCTGTTGGTGGAGAAGGTGTGATTATTTATTATACTATAAATGAGCATTTTCAGAATGAATTAGTGAAAATGCACAAAAAGGAT
>CAMWXM010000084.1 GCA_947178195.1 uncultured Ruminococcus sp. | reverse complement strand
TCATATCCCAGCAGGTCTTCTCCGCTGTAGCCGTTAGGAGAATCCTGCGTATGACCTCCGCCGTAAATTTCCTGCTGACCTGTAAGCATATGACTTCCGTACATATCCTTTAAGTATCTCATAAGACCCTTTGCTTCAGGAGTTGCGTTTTTATCGCATGTATCGCTGCTGGCAACAGAAAGATCAGGCAGCTCGGCTTTTTTTACAGTAACCGTATCGTGAGCCGCATAACCATACTTGTTTGTAAGCTTTACAACGTTTGTACCCTTTTTGAATCTGAAAGTACCGAATTTCAAGGGCTGCCAAGTGTTGGTATATGCTGCCTGACAAGTATACTCAGTTCCGTTGATCTCAATAGACTGCTGTCTCGGTTCTTCCTTATCAAGGATCTGAACATAGCTGGTCCATATTTCATACATACCGTCCTCTTCGGCTTCGACTTCAAACTCTATGCTTCCGTTAGTAAGATAAACAAAGCCATCACCCGAATAACCCGGAACCTGATCGTTATAAATCGATGTCCATACTTCAAGTCCGTTTAAGGTAAGATCTTCGGCTTCAACAGTTTCGCCAACTTCTACCTTAGCCAGATCAGCGGCAGATGCCGGTATACAAGCCGCTATTGCTGCCGTAAGTGAAGCTGCGGTAAGCATCGAAAATACTTTTTTCATTTTTTTATACATTATGAAACCTCCTTGCTGATTTTCTTTACAGCAAACCTTTATCCGATTGCCATACGTTCAAACATATAACTATGCTATACTAATTATACTATATTAATAAAAAAAAGTCAAGGAATTTTCAAGAAAGCGCCTACACAAAAAGAAAAACACCGCATGCTGCGATGTTTTTCTGATTGGAAGTATATCAAACACCGAAAAGGAGTTTGTCATAGGTTGGGAACGGCCAGTACTCTTCAGAAGTAAGCTGTTCCGCTTTATCGGCAGCTTCACGGAGAGTAGTCATTGCCGGGAGCATGGTATCACGTACAAATGCAGACGCTTCAACAATATTTTCGATACCTTTAAGCTTTGCGATCGTACCTTCAAGAGCAGTCGTATCCGTATCCATTTCGTCAATAAGTTCTGAAAGGGTGCTTATCAGACGTTTTTCATATGTACATGCCACCTCTGCAACACTCTTTTTTACAGAAACTGCGCTTGCAGTATCAGCAGCAAACTTAGCTGTAGCAGGAATAACCTGTTTTCTTGCCATATCTACCATTGTCTGAGCTTCGATATTTACAGTCTTGACATAATTTTCAAGCATAATGTCACGGCGTGAGAAAATCTCAGCTTCCGTAAAAATACCGTGAGCGGTAAGCATATCGATATTTTTCTTGTCACAGAGTCTTGGCATACAATCGGCTGTAGTTTTAAGATTCTGAAGTCCTCTTCTTTCAGCCTCAGCTATCCATGAATCGTCATAGCCGTTAGCGTTGAAGATAATTCTCTTATGCTCTGTAATGGTATCTTTAATAAGCTTGTGAAGATCGTTATTGAAGTCGCCGGATTTTTCAAGAATATCCGCAAACTGCTTTAAGCTTTCAGCAACTGCTGCGTTAAGATGAATATTAGCGCAGGAAATGCTGTTTGAAGAACCAAGCATACGGAATTCAAATTTATTTCCTGTAAATGCAAATGGAGAGGTTCTGTTACGGTCTGTGGTATCCTTACTGAATTTCGGAAGTACGTCAACCCCAAGCTGCATTTTTTCTTTTTTAGTACCGTCATATGGTTTATCCTGTTCGATTGCTTCCAGTACGGCAGTCAGCTCATCACCTAAGAAGATAGAAATTACTGCCGGAGGAGCTTCATTTGCGCCAAGGCGGTGGTCATTGCCGGCAGTTGCAACAGAAAGACGGAGCAGATCCTGATAATCATCAACCGCTTTGATTACTGCTGCAAGGAAAAGCAGGAACTGTGCGTTTTCATGAGGAGTTTCTCCCGGCGAAAGAAGGTTTACGCCCTGATCTGTGGAAATAGACCAGTTGTTGTGCTTACCCGAACCGTTTACACCGGCAAAAGGCTTTTCGTGAAGCAGACATACAAGACCATGTCTGAGAGCAACCTTCTGCATAACTTCCATTGTAAGCTGGTTATGGTCGGTAGCAACATTTGTGGTTGAATAAATCGGAGCAAGCTCATGCTGTGCCGGAGCAACCTCATTGTGCTTTGTCTTTGCAAGAATGCCCAGCTTCCAAAGCTCTCTGTCCAGATCAGCCATATATTCCGCAACACGAGGCTTGATAGAGCCAAAGTAATGATCTTCCATTTCCTGACCCTTTGGAGGCATTGCGCCGAAAAGAGTTCTTCCTGTCATCATAAGGTCTTTACGCTGTTTGTAAAGCTCCTGAGGTACAAGGAAGTATTCCTGCTCAGGACCTACTGACGTTTTAACGCAGCGTACTTTATCATTGCCGAAAAGCTTCAGGATTCTCATAGCCTGTCTGTTCAGCGCTTCCATTGACCTCAGAAGCGGAACTTTTTTATCCAGAGCTTCGCCGCCGTAGGAGCAGAAGGCAGTCGGAATATACAATGTGCCGTCCTTGATGAACGCATAAGAAGTAGGATCCCATGCGGTATAGCCTCTGGCTTCAAAGGTAGCACGAAGTCCACCTGATGGGAAAGAAGAAGCGTCCGGCTCGCCTTTTACCAATTCTTTGCCGGAAAATTCCATAATAACTCTGCCGTCGGGAGCAGGAGAAATAAAGCTATCATGCTTTTCAGCCGTAATACCAGTCATAGGCTGGAACCAGTGGGTATAATGAGTAGCGCCCTTTTCAACCGCCCAATCCTTCATTGCTGCTGCAACAGCGTTTGCAACGGAAATATCAAGAGGAGTTCCTCTGTCGATAGTCCTTTTAAGACTTTTATACACCTTTTCTGAAAGTGTCGCCTTCATGATCCTGTCGTCAAAAACATTACATCCAAAAAATTCAGTTACCTTTTCCATTTTAATATACCTCCGATTTTTTATTTTTCTCAGCAGTCTTTTTAGGGCTGCTGAGATTTAATTTAATTTTACTCGTCCGAATCCTGCAAAGCGTCATAGCCTTCTTCGCCAGTACGGATCTTTATAACATTTTCAATATCGTAAATAAAGAGCTTGCCATCGCCGATATGACCGGTATACAATGCGGCTCTTGCGGCGTTCACAACATTTTCTACAGGTACTGCACATACTGCAATTTCCGCTTTTACTTTCGGAAGAAGATTTACTTCAATACGTGCGCCTCTGTAATATTCGCCCTGACCCTTCTGCATTCCGCAGCCCAGAACGTTTGTTACTGTAATACCCGTTACCTCGATGTCGTCCATTGCCTGAATGAAATCCTGAAGCTTTGTCTGTTTGAAGATAGCAACTATCTTTGTCATCTTAGGTTTGCCATCAGGAGACGGAACAGAATAGTTTTCCACTTTGACTGCCTTGTCAACCGGAACCTTAGGAGCTTTCGGTACTTTGATAACGCTCTTTGCATCGTCCTTTGTATAGCCGTAAAGAGAAGAATCTTCCATTGAAGGAGCAAAGTCTGCATAAGAAGATACAAGACCATGTTCCGTAACGTCAAGACCAAGTATTTCTTCCTGTTCGGAAGCTCTCAATCCTACCGTCTTTTTAATGATAATGAACACGATAGTTATTGTAACTGCCGTCCATGCTGCAACTGATACAAAACCTAAAAGCTGTTTGCCTAGAAGATCGAAGCCACCGCCGTAGAAAAGACCTGTAAATTCATCATTTCCCGGAACTGAAGTAGTAGCGAATAAGCCTACTGCAATAGTACCCCAGATACCGTTCATCATATGTACTGCAACTGCGCCCACAGGGTCGTCTATATGAAGAACATAGTCGAGAAGCCATACGCCAAAGCATACGAGAAGTCCCGATACAACACCGATTGACGCCGAACCCAGACAGTCTACAACGTCGCAGCCTGAGGTTACTCCTACAAGTCCTGCCAAAGAAGCGTTAAGACACATTGAAACATCCGGTTTTCCGTATTTTATCCATGTGAATATCATACAAGTTACCGTTGCAATTGCCGGAGCAACTGTTGTTGCAAGGAAGATAGAACCAAGCTGTTCTACTGATGTTGCAGCCGCACCGTTAAACCCATACCAGCCAAACCAGAGAATAAAGCAGCCCAGCGCACCGATAGTCAGGTTGTGACCGGGGATAGCGTTTACTTTTACTTTTCCGTCTTTTGTTTTTGTAAATTTACCGATACGAGGTCCAAGAATTTTTGCGCCGATCAAAGCTGAAATACCGCCGACCATATGAATTGCGCAGGAACCTGCAAAATCGTGGAATCCAAGAGCGTTAAGCCATCCGCTGCCTGCGCCGTCTGACGACATCCAGATCCAGTGCGCTTCAATGGGATAGATAAGTGCGCTTATAACACCTGAATAAATACAATATGAAAGGAATTTTGTACGTTCTGCCATAGCGCCCGATACTATAGTAGCTGTTGTAGCACAGAACACCAGGTTGAACACAAAATTCGACCAATCAAAATTTTCATAAGCGGTAAAAATATCAAATCCCGGCTTGCCTATAAAACCTACTAAGTCCTCGCCCAATAAGAATCCGAAGCCAATAAGAATAAATACTACCGTGCCGATACAAAAATCCATAAGATTTTTCATTATAATGTTACCGGCGTTTTTGGCTCTTGTAAAACCGGCTTCTACCATTGCAAATCCAGCCTGCATGAAGAATACCAGCGCAGCGCCGATCAAAAACCAAACGCTGAATATTGCGCCATTTGCACTGTCAAAGATTTGCTGCAAAATTGTTTGTTCCATAAAAAATACCTCCTACTGAAATTTATGCCGTATTTTTTCAGCATTAAAAAAGGGACGCAGACGGATACTTTTTATATCAGTGTTCCGCCACACACCCCATTGTGTATGTATTTTTTGTCATGCTAAAATAATTACGGCGTAAACCTCAAAAAATAGGGAGCTACAGATTTCCCATCTGCAGCTCCCTTGCTGTTTACATTTGCTATTATAAGCCATTTTTTTTATTTTGTCAAGGTTTTTTTATTAATTTGTCAATTGGTACATATCATTCCTTTATCCATGAACAATAACTGTACTGATTTGACAAAAAATTATCAATTTTCAAAAAAGCATGTTTTTTTCTTGACATTTTGCATATAAAGTGATAAAATATTTTTTAGAACAAAGACGTTTTGAGGGTATATCTATGCCCTCATGACGTTTTTTTTATTACACATTAGTATTGATTCAATGGGGAGTCAATATGGAAAGGTGAATAATATGGACAATTTCAGAACAGAAGAACCGTTTCAGCAACAGGGACTTTATCGTCCGTCGTTTGAGCACGATAACTGCGGTATAGGAGCGGTGGTTAATATTAAAGGAAAAAAATCAAGAAGAGTTGTAAATGACGCTCTTACCATAGTAGAAAAGCTGGAGCACCGTGCCGGTAAAGACGCCGAAGGCAAAACAGGCGACGGCGTCGGTATTCTTACACAGATACCGGCTGATTTCTTCAAAGCCGAGGCTGCAAGGCTAGGATTTGATATTGGCGACGAAGGAGATTTCGGTATCGGCATGTTTTTCTTCCCGCAGAATGAAATGAAACGCAATCAGGCAAAAAAAATGTTTGAAATAATCCTTAAAAAGAAGGATATGGAATTTTTAGGCTGGAGAGAAGTTCCATCTGTTCCAGGCGTTTTGGGTCAGAAGGCTTTAGACAGTATGCCTTGTATCATGCAGGGATTTGTAAAACGTCCTGACGACTGTGGAAGAGGTCTGGAATTTGACCGCCGTCTTTTTGCAGTAAGACGAGTTTTCGAACACGCCAATGAAAATACCTATGTATGCTCCCTTTCAAGCCGTACTATCGTATACAAGGGCATGTTTCTTGTTGACGAGCTGAGAAAGTTTTACTGTGACCTTCAGTCGGAGCATTTCACCTCTGCTATAGCAATGGTCCACAGCCGTTTTTCCACCAACACGAACCCCAGCTGGCAGAAGGCTCACCCTAACAGATTTATCGTACATAACGGTGAAATAAATACCATAACCGGAAATGCAGACAAAATGCTTGCCCGTGAAGAGACTATGCACTGTGAAGCATTAAAGGACGATATGTCGGACATTCTTCCTGCAATAAATGCTGATGGTTCAGACTCCGCAAGACTGGATAACGCTCTGGAATTTATGGTAATGTCAGGCATGCCGCTGCCGCTGGCAGTAATGATAACCATACCCGAGCCATGGAAAAACAACCGAACTATTTCCAAAGAAAAATATGATTTTTATCAGTATTATGCAACTATGATGGAGCCATGGGACGGTCCTGCTTCCATTTTATTTTCAGACGGTGAGGTTATGGGAGCAGTTTTAGACAGAAACGGTCTGCGCCCATCAAGATACTGCATTACCGACGACGGATTTTTGATTCTTTCCTCAGAAACCGGTTGTATCGATATTCCGTCTGAAAAAATTATAAAAAAAGACAGGCTTCGCCCAGGAAAAATGTTGCTTGCAGATACAAAGCAGGGTCGCCTTATTGACGATAATGAGTTAAAAAGCTATTACGCTTCCCGTCAGCCATACGGCGAATGGCTGGACAGCAATCTTGTTCGTCTGCACGACCTGCATATCCCTAACAAGGGCGTTCAGACATACAGTCATGAAGAGCTTGAAAAGCTTCAGAAGGCATTCGGCTACAGCTATGAGGACATAAAAAACAGTATTCTTCCTATGGCTGAAAACGGCTCAGAACCTATCGCTTCAATGGGTGCGGATATTCCTATCCCTCCTCTTGACAGTCAGGATCCTCCACTCTTCAACTATTTCAGACAGCTTTTTGCACAAGTCACAAATCCGCCCTTTGACGCTATCCGTGAGGAAATCGTTACGGATACAAGCATGTATATCGGCGAGGACGGCAATATTTTAGAGGAAAGACCTGAAAACTGCCATGTATTAAAGGTTGAAAATCCTATCCTTACAAGCACTGATATGCTTAAAATAAAAAATATGAAGGCCGCAGGTCTGAAAACCGCCGTTATACCTATCACATATTATATCGGCTCGTCAATGGAAAGAGCTATTGAGAGGCTGTTTATCGACGCTGATAAGGCTTACCGTGACGGCGCAAACATACTTATTCTTTCAGACAGAGACGTTGATGAATACCATGCTGCTATACCTTCACTGTTGGCTGTTTCGGCATTGCAGCAGCATCTTGTTTCAACAAAAAAACGTACTGCTGTGGCTATAATCCTCGAAACTGCAGAGCCTCGTGAGGTACATCATTTCGCCGCCCTTTTAGGCTACGGCGCATGTGCTGTCAATCCTTATCTTGCTCAGGAAACTATCCGTGATCTTATTGATACGGGAATGCTGGACAAGGATTTTTACGCCGCCGAAAACGACTATAACGACGCTGTTTTACATGGTATTATAAAAATCGCTTCAAAAATGGGAATATCCACTATACAGTCATATCAGGGTTCAAAGCTGTTTGAGGCTGTGGGAATTTCCAAAGAAGTGATAGAAAAATATTTTGGCGGAACAGTCAGCAGAATAGGCGGAATAAGCTTAGAAGATATAAGCCGCAGAACCGAAAAGCTGCACAACTCCGCATTCGACCCGCTGGGACTTTCGGTAAACAGAGAGATAAGCAGTTCGGGCAGTCATAAGCTCAGAAGCGGTAAAAGCGAGCATCTTTACACTCCCGAAACTATTCATCTTTTACAGGAGGCTGCAAGAACTGGCAGCTATGAGACCTATAAGGAATACTCAGAATGCATAAACAGAGAAGATAGTCATATAACACTAAGAAGCCTTCTTGATTTTAAATTCGATAAAAATTCAGAAATACCAATAGACGAAGTAGAAAGTGTTGAAAGCATCTGTCACAGATTCAAAACAGGCGCAATGTCCTACGGTTCTATCTCTAAAGAGGCTCATGAATGCATGGCAGAAGCTATGAACAGAATAGGTGGAAAATCCAATTCCGGCGAAGGCGGTGAAGACCCTGAACGCCTTAAATCAGAACGCTGCTCGGCAATAAAGCAGGTAGCGTCAGGAAGATTCGGCGTCACCTCGGAATATCTGGTTTCCGCAAAGGAGATACAGATAAAAATGGCTCAGGGCGCAAAGCCCGGCGAGGGCGGACATCTGCCGTCGGGAAAGGTTTATCCGTGGATAGCCAAGACCCGTCATTCTACCGCAGGTGTGGGACTTATCTCCCCTCCTCCTCATCATGACATATATTCTATCGAGGATCTGGCTCAGCTTATTTACGATCTTAAAAATGCAAATAAAAACGCACGTATTTCCGTAAAACTTGTGTCCGAAGCAGGAGTAGGTACAGTCGCCGCAGGGGTTGCCAAAGCAGGCGCACAGGTGATCCTTATATCAGGCTGTGATGGCGGTACGGGAGCAGCGCCCAGAAGCTCTATTTACAATGCAGGACTTCCGTGGGAACTGGGACTGGCAGAAGCTCATCAATCGCTTATAATGAACGGTCTGCGTTCCAGAGTTATAATTGAAACAGACGGAAAGCTTATGACCGGCAGAGACGTGCTTGTTGCGGCTTTACTGGGAGCTGAGGAATTCGGATTTGCAACTGCTCCACTGGTAACAATGGGCTGCGTAATGATGAGAGTGTGTAACCTTGACACCTGCCCTATGGGTATTGCGACCCAGAATCCCGAGTTGAGAAAGCGCTTTAAAGGCAAACCGGAATACATTATAAACTTCATGCATTTTGTGGCTCAGGAGCTTAGAGAATATATGGCAAAGCTTGGTATCAGAACCATTGACGAGCTTATTGGTCGTACCGACCTGCTCTACAAAAAAGACAATGCAGGAAATATAGATTTTTCAGAAATACTCTGCGACAGATTCAGCGAAAGCGGTCATTATTTCAATGCCGACGATATTTACGACTTCAAGCTTGAAGAAACTGCCGACAACAAGGTTTTAATGAACAAGCTTTCGGCTGCATTAAAAAGAAAAGCTCCGAAAACCATAGAAACAGAGGTGAAAAATACCGACCGTTCATTCGGTACACTGTTTGGCTCGGAAATCACTGCAAAATGCGGAGACAACACTCTGGACGACGATACATATGTGGTAAAATGCAGCGGCAGCGGCGGACAAAGCTTCGGTGCATTTATCCCTAAGGGTCTTACACTTGAGCTTTCAGGTGATAGTAACGACTATTTTGGAAAGGGTCTTTCGGGAGGAAAGCTTATACTTTTCCCACCGAAAAAATCTGGCTTTAAAGCAGAGGATAATATAATTGTCGGAAATGTTGCCCTTTACGGTGCGACCTCAGGAAAAGCCTTTATTAACGGCATTGCCGGTGAGCGCTTCTGCGTAAGGAATTCCGGAGCAATCGCTGTATGTGAAGGTGTAGGCGACCACGGCTGCGAGTATATGACAGGCGGCAGAGCCGTAATCCTGGGCAAAACCGGTAAAAACTTTGCGGCTGGTATGTCGGGAGGCATCGCTTATGTTCTTGATGAGGACAGAGACCTTTATATGAAGCTTAATAAATCGCTTGTTTCGTTGGAAACGGTTACAGAAAAATATGACATTTTGGAATTAAAGGGAATTATAAAAGAACATTTTGAAGCGACAGGCTCTGAAAAAGCCAAGAGAATACTTGATGATTTTGATAATTATATCGGAAGCTTCAAGAAAATTCTTCCTCACGATTACGCTAAGATCCACAGCACTGTTCTTGCCCTTGAAGAAAAGGGAATGAACAGCGAACAGGCTGAGATAGAAGCGTTTTACATTAATAAGAAGGAGGCGTGAGTTATGGGAAAACCAACAGGATTTCTTGATTATGAAAGAAATGAATGTCCGGCGTATGAACCGCTTGAAAGAATAAAAAATTATGATGAATTTCACGCTCCTCTCAGCGAGGAGGAAAGAAAGCTTCAGGCAGCAAGATGTATGGACTGCGGAGTACCTTTCTGCCAGAATGGTAAAATGCTTAGAGGTATGATTTCCGGCTGTCCTCTTAATAATCTGATACCGGAATGGAACGACCTGCTTTATCATGACAGAAAGGAACAGGCTCTTGACAGACTTCTGATGACAAATAATTTCCCTGAATTCACTTCAAGAGTATGCCCGGCTTTATGCGAAAAGGCATGTACCTGCGGTATAAACGGAGACCCGGTTTCAATAAAGGAAAATGAAAAAGCGATCATAGAATACGGCTTCGAAAAGGAACTGATAAAACCACAGATTCCTAAAGTAAGAAGCGGAAAGAAAATTTCCGTAATTGGCTCAGGTCCTGCGGGACTTGCCGCTGCGGATACCCTTAACAAAAGAGGTCACAGCGTTACCGTTTACGAACGCGAGGACCGTCCTGGCGGACTGCTTATGTACGGTATTCCCAATATGAAGCTTGAAAAATCCGTTATTGAAAGACGTGTCAAGCTTATGGAAGAAGAAGGGGTGGTTTTTGAGCTTAACGCCGATGTGGGACATAATATTTCGGCAGAGGAAATATTAAAAAATTCCGATGCTGTAATATTAGCCTGCGGTTCTTCAAATCCACGTGACATAAATGCCGATGGAAGAGATGCAGAAGGAATTTATTTTGCAGTTGACTTCCTTAAATCCACTACCAAAAGCCTTATCCGTTCGGATATGAAAAACGGAAGATATATTTCCGCTGCCGAAAAGGACGTGGTCATCATAGGCGGCGGCGATACCGGCAACGACTGTGTAGGTACGGCGATACGTCACGGCTGTAAATCAGTGGTACAGCTTGAAATGATGCCTGAGCTTCCTACAGAAAGAGCAAAAAATAATCCCTGGCCCGAGTACCCGAGAGTAAGCAAAACCGACTATGGTCAGGAAGAAGCCGCAGCAGTATTCGGAAACGATCCGAGAATTTACTGCACAACGGTAAAAGAATTTATAAAGGATGAAAATAATTGCCTGACATCCGTTAAAACTGTAATGCTGGAAATTCATCAGG
>CAMWXM010000083.1 GCA_947178195.1 uncultured Ruminococcus sp. | reverse complement strand
ATATTACATAATGCAGAATGTGAAATGTTAATCCCATATAATCCGGCTTCAAAAGCTAAACCCCCTAAAGTCGATAAGCGGAAAGCAAATTATTTTGAGCAGGACGAAGTAAATCAAATATTACAAGCAGCAGAACAAGAGCCGTTAAAATGGAAAATGCTGATACACTTACTACTGGTTATAGGCGGCAGACGTGGAGAGGTTCTCGGTCTTACATGGAATAATGTGGATTTTAATTTCAACCGTATTTATATTGAAAAGTGCGTTTACTATGAGTCAGATGTCGGAATATATGTTGATAAACCTAAAACCGAAAGCTCTATACGCTGGATAAAACTTCCGGCTCAAACAATGAAACTTCTTGAACAGTACAGAGATGACTATTATTTACCACTGAAAATTGCTTGCGGTTCAAATTGGCATGACAGTAATTTCCTTTTTGTAAAGGATAATAAAGCAGAAGCCGGAAATGTCATGCACCCTGACAGCGTAACAGGATATTGTGACGATTTTTCAAATAAGCATGGTTTAAAGCATATTAATCCTCACGCTTTCCGGCATACAATGGCAAGCTTGCTGTACTTTGCAGGAATGGACACTATAAGCATAAGCGGTCATTTAAGACACGCCAAACCAAGCACAACACAAAATATGTACGCTCATGTTATGGCAGAAGCTGAAAGCCGTATTGCTGATTGTATGGGAGATATTATATTCAGTACAAAGCATAAACGTAATGATACAGAAAATTCACAAAAGAAAACAGGATAAAAAATAAGGAGCAGGATTACTAAATTAATAGTTTTCCTGCTCCGATTTCTTTTAATATCAGGCTGTAGTTTTCAGCCGTTATCAATAGCTTTTAATAGCAATAGCGCACTAATGGCGCACTATTCTAATTTTTAAGTCAAAAAATAACGCCCTCCGAATCACTTCAAAGGGCGTATTTACATTGGTTGCGGCGGCTGGATTTGAACCAACGACCATGAGCTGTCTATAAAGAGACGTAATATTTAAATTTCATTTATGCTGATTTTGCAATATCATTTTCTCTGCCAAGTTTTCCTACGAACCTGTAAAAGATCTCGATCTGCTGAAACACACGTCCATCCTCAGTTTGTTCCTTTTGATGAACTACAATTTTATCAATCAGCTCATTGAGAATCGCCGCATCCAGCTTGTCCACGATCGTGTATTTACGAATTACATTTATAAACATATCTGCACTGTCAGACTGCTTTTTAAGCTCGTTGATTTTAGATTCGAGGATAGGCATTGCCTTTCGGATTTCCGCTTGCTCCGATTCATAATTCTGCGACATTGATTCATATCGTTCATCGCTTATCCTGCCAAGTACGTTATCCTCATACAGTCTGCTGATGATTTTGTCAAGTTCCTTACAGCGTTTTTGTTTTTGTTCATATTCTGCTTGAATATGCTCCACTTCTTTATCAGACATCGACTTATATTTACTTCTAAGAAACGCCTTGAACCGCTTGCAGTCATGACGATAACTGAACAGATTACGCTGAATATCGATCAGCACAAGATTATAAATCGTGTCGAATGTGATATAGTGAGAAGTGCAGTATTCCTTGCCATGAGTTCTGTACATACAGCAGGAATACGTTCCGTGATAACTACCGTCCTTGCGTTTTTTCTGAGAGTAAGTGAGTGCGTGACCGCAGTCTGAACAGTACAGCAGTCCTGCAAACATCTGAATCTCACCAGTCTTTGCTGGTCGATGCTTAGCTTTCAGTATCTTGTGAACCGTGTCCCATAGTTCTTGAGTAACTATCGACTCATGACAGTTTTCAGCGATGATCCAGTCCTCTTTAGGAGTTTTCACTCTTTCCTTGCTTTTCATAGATTTGCTTCTTCTCTTTCCGTAAACAAGGTGTCCAAGATAGACTTCGTTACTTAAAATCGATTTAATTGAAGTAACGTGCCAGTCAAATTCCTTACGCCAGTAGTCCGACTTGAAGTAATCAGGATTACTCTGATTAAAATAAGCGATGGGATTTAAAACCTTTTCTTCACGGAAAATTCGGGTAATTTTGTTGTAGCCAACGCCCTCAGAAGCAAGTCTGAAAATACGTTTTACAACCTGTGCAGCAGGTTCGTCAATGATAAGGTGATGCCTGTCTGATGGATCGACTTTGTAACCAAATGGAGCTTTCGAAGCTATAAACTGTCCGTCCCTTGCCTTTGCTTTCTTTGCCGCTTTAGTCTTTTTGGACACATCACGAGCGTACATTTCATTCACAACATTCTTGATTGGAAACAGTAAATCGTCGCTGTTCACCAGAGAATCATAATTGTCGTCCGCAGCAATAAATCGGATATCACTGTCAGTAAATTGCTGAACATACATACCGGTTTCAACATAATTACGTCCGAAACGTGATAAATCTTTAACAATAACAAGGTTAATTCTGCCGTTATCAATATCCGAAAGCATCATTTTAAATGACGGTCTTTCAAAATTCGTACCGCTGTATCCGTCATCGCAATAGAACGTATAGTCTGTAATTTTATGGTCTTTGCAGTACTGCTCCAGCAGGATTTTTTGTGTTTCAATTGAAACGCTTCCGCTGTAATTTCCATCGTCAACTGAAAGTCTGCAATAAAGAGCCGCACTGTAATGCTGCTGATTTTTCATGGTAACTCCTTTCTCAGCAGCGGATTTTGCATAGCCTTGCACTATAATTATATCATAAAAATCGATGCAAAGCCAGCAAAATTTCTCCGCTGCAGAACTTTTTTTAATATCAATAAAATTCACTTATTTGAATTAGCAATAAGGAGTTCATTGTTTTTCTGCTTGATAAATTCCTCAAGCTCATCAACAACTTTTTCAATTTTCTCTCCCGATTCAAGTCTGCGAAGCATTAAATTTTCAAGACTTTCAGCGGCATCGGTACTGCCCTCAAATGCAGACCACACCCGATAAGTCACGCCGTCAATGTAGTGATCAGTGTATTCAACACAGTTTATATCAGAGTTATCCTGACACAACGCCTTGCTGAGTTTGTACTTCTTTGGATAAATTGTTCCAATATTTTTTGTATTCATACTCCTCCATTTCTCCGAAAGCCTTCGGACTCCTAGCTGCTTTTCTTCGTATAAATTTAAACCTGCACATTTCAAATACCTCCATTTGTGCTTTGAGAATGAAAATTCTCTTTTTTCTTTTTTGTATGCTTATTTGTCTCTGATATCATCAGCGACTCCTGTAAAAATGCCGTACCTACGCAGTTTTCTGCGGTTACGACCCCCAAATTTGCAAAAATCCGGTTTCATGACCCCTTTGTTAAGACTCTGCAAACGCCGTAGAATGGCGGTCGGCTTTGCCGTCCGCTGTGACTGCGAACCCGTCGCTTTAACTAGCAATGAAATATTAAAGCGGACTAAATTTACAAAATTCAGAATTTGCGTAGATTGCTGCTTTACTTTTCATCGCTGTATCAAAGCTATCTCACAGCGTTGCTCACAAACGCTCCACGCTCGCTCGTGTGCCATTTCTATTCTCTCTGCCGATACTTACTCGTCTAAAAATAAGAGGGCACAAATCGGCTTATTTTGCCTTGCTTCAAGCGTGACAGTAACTTTCAGGTGTGACAGTAAAAATCACTTTTAAAATTCTACTGACACGCACCGCAGACAACGCTGTTACGAACTTTACAACACTTTGGCAAGCCGTTTTGTGACAGTAACTCCACTGCCGTGTTTACTGTCACTACTGTCACGCTCATGGTTGTAGTGAAGAATAATTTTACGTCCACCATGAACACGCTTGTACTGAAAATCAATTCCGTATTTTTTAAGAGTATAACCATTCTGAACAAGTTCACGAGTTACACGATTGGAATGAAATTCTTCATCGCTAACAAACTTTAGCTGCTCTACCAATTCGGTAGCCGAGCCTTCAAAATGGATTTTTACTTTGATGAACAAGTAAACAGCAGCAAGAAAAATGTTGTCTTTATTTTTCGGAGCAATAGGATCATCAGTCACTATCCACTTTTTCAAGTCACTTTCGAACTGCAAATTGATTTCTGAATTTTCAATATCACGACCTACGCAATACAGCTTTGCAGTATGACTACCACGCTTTGTTTCAACAAGAACCATACTGCCGTCAACACAACCGCTAAGACCTGTTGAACCTGAAATCATATTGAATGGATCGCTATCGGAACACTTCCGAGTGTGATGCACAAGTACGATTGCTATCTCAAGCTTATCTGCAAGACTTTTCAAAACAGATAGTTCCTTGTAATCAGAACCATAACCATTTTCTGTGGATTCACGAATCATTTGTAGAGTGTCGATGAACACAACTTTCAGATCAAAGTGATTAAACTTAAAATCTTCTATTTGTTCTTCCAATCCGTTACCGATTGAATCAGACATGATTACAAAATGCAATCTGTCTGTAGGTTCGTCTGTCAGTTCATACAACCGTTTCTGTATTCGCTCAAAGCTGTCCTCAAGGCACAGATACAGTACAGTTCCTTTTGAGGTTTCCTGACCTAATACTTTTTCTCCTTTTGCTATAGACAGGCACATATCAAGTGACAGCCATGATTTTCCTATCTTCGGCGCACCTGCAAGAATGTATAACCCCTGACCAATCAGATTGTCAACTACAAACTCAATCGGTTTATACACAGTAGTCATGATCTCCTCACAGGACTTTGAATCAAACTTCTTCATTTTATCAGTCCTCCTTTGAATATCCTTATTGTATTTCACCTGTGCGGCGCACACAAGATAACCTTGCGGCGCTTTTATGAAAATTTTTTTGATGAGCTCGTCTATATATTTATTAGGTGAAATTTTTATGATTTATCAAATAGCATTACAAGCGAAAACTCTATTCATTACATGATTATTGCAAAACAAAAAGCCCGCACACATTTCAGCTACACGATTTATACAAAAGGATACAATTATCCCTTTAGTATTTTAATCGTGCCTGAAAATATGTACGAGCTTTGCGCCCTAATAAATTATGTATATATAAATTAAGTAAACGGCACTTATATTAAATTGTCTTTTTATGTCGAACTTCATAAGTATACCATGCCAATTCACTTTTGTCAATATGAAAATGAAAAATTTTCAAAATTTATAAAAAATACCGCCCTGCGTTATGCAGAGCGATATAATATTCATCAACTTAAATAATCTTCAAAATAAAATCTATAAGAGCTACAAACACTACCATCATAATTAAAGAACTTTAATAATATATATTCATCATTACTTTCTAATAAATAGTTATCATCTTCCAATGGAGAACCATTATTATCAATTTTGGTATTAAAATGAGCGATTATACGGTTATTTTGTTTGTCTTTAATAAGAACATCAATAACTCTATTTCCTATCCAAATTTGTTCTCTGTCTCGTTCTTCAACAACAATTAAGTACTTATTATCATTTACATATTTACTAAACCATTCTCCATAATTATAATTAAAAATATAATCTATTATAACAAGTGGTAACAATATTATAACTATTATTAAAAGAATAACTATGATTATTTTGTATTTTTTACTCATTTTTGATTTTCTCCATCAAAAAGTCAACAAACGCGTCGCAAGCTGCTTTCGAATGTGTCTCCTTAACATTAAATTCTAACAATGGCCATTGAATAATAATATAATCATTATTAGTATATATTGATACCAACTCAGTTATCATATCCTTACTCCAATAATTTGTAAATTCACTAAATCTTTTGTTATAACCTCTTTGATAATAAATTTGTAAAGCATCTTCTATGGAATAATCAAAAAGCAATTTATAAATATTGTATGCATCTATATCAGCATACATATCAGGCATACTAAATGATTTTTTTCCAATTAAATTATAAAATGTATTATAAAATTCATCATAGCTGCAATTTTCTCCAATTTCACAGTATGTATCATTAATTAATGTTTGCAAATCACCAGCCCAACCGGATAAATTATCAATATGATATTCTGGCATTACTCCAAATTTTATTCCATCAAAAAAGCTTGATTTATATATATGTCCAGTTAAAGTAGCACACATGTGATATAAATCACCTAATTCACCACTTTCATTTACATAGAAGCTCTTAGTTTCAGAAAAATAATTATACAATTCAGAATCATTATCTAAAACATAATCAACAAATTCCTTATCAATAGCATTTGCCGTACCACTCCAAGTGCCACTAACATACCCAGAATTAAATTGTCTAATAAACATAAACGCTAACCATGTTTCTACATTAATTTCATAATCACTAGAACTTAGGTTATTTTTTTCCTTATATTCCAAAGCTAACTTTTCTAATTTACTAATATTACTAGTCAAATATCCGTTTAATTGATACTCACGAGGATTCGGATCAATATTGTCCCAATCAAAGTCCCCGTCAGTATCTTCAAGACAAGGATCAGACCAGATAAATACCGAGCCGTCATACTGAGATTTATCCAGTTCATAGGTCATTGTTTCACTTGAAAAATGAAGTTCTTCATTGTCTTCAAGTCCATCATCGTCAGTATCTCCTAACTCCGGATTGCTTTCTATTGGCTGACCATTAGGTTTAAGACCATAGAGTTCAACAAGATCAGGAATACCGTCTTCATCATAATCTTCTGCTGTAAACTCTGATGGAATTTCTACATTAACTCCTGAAACGCCTGTCAAACTGCCTGCGGTGTAACCATAGTATATGTCTCCGCCGGTATCATGAGTAATACTTTCCAGATAAGAACCGGGACTGCCTCCGCCAAGATTTACAACGTTTAAACTAACATTTGTGTAATCATATGATGATAAATCATATCCGAACGAAACGTCGCCGGTAGTCAAAACAATTATACGATACATATTATTAATATCGTTAGTAGTAACATATGATAATGCCGCAGAGACAGCATTATTCAAATACATTGAACCGCCGTCGTTATTGACGTTTTGCACAGCGAACATCAATGGGTAATATGAACCTGTCAATCCCGTATTGCTTTGTATGCCTGAACCATACATCATCAATGCAATGCGATCTCCACTGCTTATGTTATTAATAATATTTTCGCAAATGTTCGTTCTGCTGCATTTTCTTCTGCCATATTTCAAATAGGCTTGTTCAACATCCCATGGTGAATCCATATCAGAAACTATTTCATAATAATTATCTTGAGTTACACCGTTATAACCAATTTCAATCGAACGATAATCAATCGGATCTACATTTGCCATTTTCCAAGAACAGTCTACAATCAAAATTGTATTCAAAGCTTTATAATACGATGTGTTTCCACTCCACATTTCTCTCAATTTCTTAAAACTTTCTTCCCAATTATCAAACCACTTTTCACTGTCAACTATCATATACTGCGAGAAGTGAGTTGTGGTTGTGCTGACAGTGGAATTTGCTTCGTCATGAATAGTTTCCATTTCTTTGAATATTTGATTTTCTTCATCATACCATAAAATAAGCAGATTGTCAAATTTAGTGTCGCCAAGCTTTGACTTATCAACTTTAAATGTTATTGTTGCCGATTTAAAGCTTGTGGGGGTTTCAAAATTAAATGGTTCTCCGATAAGGGAATACACATTTGTTGACATTACGTCAATGTTGTACATACTTTTAATGGTGAGATTTCTATCAAGATTACCGTTTGTAGTCATGTCAACTTTAATTTCAGTGATTGATTTGTCGTGGGTTTCGACTTCCTGCTGTTTCGACTGACCAAACACTTCATCTCCGTCAAGTATGCCATTTCCATTGGTATCAGGATTCAACGGGTCAAAATATATTCCGTATTTAGCGTAGGTGATGTGTCGGGAATAAGCTGTGCCATTGATCCCGTGGAAATCTTTGTGATCTGCCCGGCCATTCTCATCGGCGTGACCGTTATAGGCTCGTTCCTGACCGCACTTTACACAAAAACGATCAAGGCTTCCGATACGGCAAGCATAGAATAAGGAGGACAACATAATGAATACGGTTTTACAGACAAAGGGACTTTGCAAGACATATATCGTGAATAAGCGTCAGAACAATGTGTTGAAAAACATTGACCTGACGATTAGCGAGGGTGAAATGGTAGCGGTCATGGGACCTTCCGGCTCGGGTAAGAGTACGCTGCTATACTGCGTTTCGGGAATGGACAGGGTGACCGCAGGCGAGGTGTTCTTTAACGGCAAGGAAACGGCAAAGATTGGTGATAAGGAGCTTGCAAGGCTCAGACTCGATGAAATGGGCTTTATTTTTCAGCAAATGTACATGATGAAAAATCTTTCGATACTTGATAATATCATTTTTCCTGCGGTAAAGTCGAAAAAGAATAGGTCGAGTCGCAGGCAAACCGAGGAGCGTGGCAGAGCGCTTATGCGCAGACTTGGTATTGATGACGTGTGCGGCAATGACATTAACGAGGTGTCGGGCGGACAGCTTCAGAGAGCTTGCATCTGCCGCAGTATGATAAACAATCCCAAGATGATCTTTGCCGACGAGCCGACAGGCGCACTCAACCGTGCAAGCTCCGATGAAGTCATGAAAGAGTTACTTTTACTCAATCGTGACGGTACGACGATCATGTGCGTGACCCACGACCCGAAGGTTGCCGCCAAGTGCAGCAGAGTGCTTTACATTGTGGACGGTGTGATAGTTGGTGAAAAAGAAATGGGACATTTTGGAGACAGTGACAAGGAGCTTCGTGAACGTGAAAGAGAGCTGAATAACTGGCTTATGGAACAGGGGTGGTGATACTTGCAATATCGCTGTTGATATGGTACAATACCTTTAGGTGGTGATTTTATGACCGATATTCTGATAGTGGAAGACGATAAGGAGCTGGCAGAATTGCTGACTGACTTCCTGCGTGATGAGGGCTATACTGTGTCAAGCGTGGACAGCGGAGAGCGTGCCGTGCAGCTCTTTGAACAATATGGCGCAAGGCTTGTGGTGCTTGACATTAATCTCCCCGATGTAAACGGCTTTGCTGTCTGCTCCAAGCTCCGGGAAAATGCGGATACTCCTATACTGATCGTAAGTTCAAGGACGGGCAAGGAGGATAAGCTGAACGGCTTTGACCTCGGTGCTGATGATTATATAGAAAAGCCCTATGACATTGATATTCTTATCGCTAAGATCAAGGGGATATTCAAACGGCGGTATCAGCGTGATACATTGTCGGCGGACGGTGTGACACTCAATCTTGCAGATAAAACAGCGGTCATCGACGGAAAGCCCGTGGAACTGCCTGCAAAGGAATTTGACCTTTTGGCGCTTCTGATCGAGAATCAGGGCAAAGCACTGAAAAAAGAGTATTTGTTCAGCAATGTCTGGGGCAGCGACAGCGATTCGGAGCTGCAAACGCTCCATGTACATATCAATCGCCTTCGTCAGAAACTCGGTGATGATCCTAAAAATGCCAAGCGTTTGCTTACCGTCTGGGGCGTGGGGTATAAGTTTGTATGAGAGCTTTCAGAAGATTGTGTATTGCGGTGATAACTGTATTTCTTTTGCTGACGGCGGTATTGAATATATTTCTTGTGGTTGCAAAAGACAGTAATGAAGGCATTTATCGTGTTGAAGCCAAGCGACTTGCAGATGAGATAGCGAAAACAGGCAGTTATGACCTTGAACAATATCCCCATATTACGGGCGTGTTCACGGCTGATGACGGCGAACTGTACACCTCCGATGAGTATTATCTTATCATAGAAGCAGGCGGAACGCTTTACCGTGTTGAATATACTGTCGGAAACGGACAGCACAGCATTGCGGCGGTAAATTGTGTATTAGGTGCGCTGTTCCTTCTGATAATAGGTCTGCTTTACTATATCAAGCGACATATCATTCTGCCGTTCGGCAGGCTGAACGATGTTCCGCAGGAGCTTGCAAGGGGCAATCTTGCTGTTCCGATACCAGAGGAAAAAAGCCGTTTCTTCGGAAAATTCACATGGGGTGTGAATCTCTTGCGTGAGAGTATCGAGGACAGCCGCAAAAAAGAAATCACGATGCAGAGGGACAAAAAACTCTTGCTGCTCTCCCTTTCCCACGACATCAAAACACCTTTGTCGGCGATCAAGCTGAATGCAAAGGCACTTGCCAAGGGATTATACAAGGACGAGGAAAAACGACGTACTGCTGCCGAGAGCATCAATACCCGTGCAGATGAGATAGAACATTTTGTCAGCGATATCACAAAGGCGGCAAGCGAAGATTTTATGAGATTTGAAGTTACACCCGGCGAGGAGTTTCTCAGCCACATCATCACAAAAATAGATGCGAGATATGCTCCTCAGCTTGCTATGTCAGGAACGAAGTTTGCAATTTTGAAATATGATGACTGTATCCTATCCTGCGATCCTGACCGACTTGCAGAGTGTCTGCAAAATCTGATTGAAAATGCGATCAAATATGGTGACGGCAGACGAATTGAAATTAGCTTTGATAAAATGGACGGCTGCGAACTTATCACGGTATCAAATACTGGCTGTACGCTTGAAACAAAAGAGCTGCCACAGATATTTGAGAGCTTTCATCGGGGAAATAATGCTGACCATGTACAAGGCAACGGGCTTGGGCTGTTTATCTGCAAACGGCTGATGTTGCTTATGGGCGGAGAGGTGTATGCGGATATTCGTGACGGGTGCTTTGAGGTGACGCTGGTTGTGAAACTGGTGTGATTTTTACAATAATTATGACAAGGCAAGAAGAAGCGTTCTACTTGCTCTGTTTTGATTTATGGGTAAAAATTTCCACATAACTTGCTCGGAAAGCTCCGAGTGTTGTTTACGTTCATCTGAGGATAAAGCAAAAGCGAGCTGCCGTTTTATGACAACTTGCTCCGCTATAATCACTTATCTGAACATTCATCAAACCCGTGTATAAGCTGAATGTAGATCCTCACCCGCATATTATATTTAACTATAGTAATATAATATCACATTTTTTATACATTTGTCAAGGATAAAGTAAAAACAGGAATGAGGAATTTTTTACTGTAATTTCAGAGAGAC
>CAMWXM010000082.1 GCA_947178195.1 uncultured Ruminococcus sp. | reverse complement strand
AATTTTGTAGTATAATAGAAATGATAGCAATTTTCAGAAATCAAAGAAAAGGAGATAACATGGTACTTTTAGACGAATTAAAAACACGGCTTACTTCCTATCTTCCTGAAATAAAGGAGCTTTCGGAGGTACTTAATATTGAAAATTCAAAAATCGAGCTTGAAGAGCTGCGCAACAAAGCTGCCGAGCCGAATTTCTGGGACGATCTGGAAAACTCCCAAAAGGTTTTACAAAGGACGAAGGCTATTGAAAATAAAATTTCCAGTCTTGAATCCCTTTCAACAGAGCTTGATGACCTTATCACTCTTACCGAACTTTCGATGGAAGAAAATGACGAAAGCGAAGCTGAATCAATTTCGGAAAGCCTTGAGGAATTTATAAAAAAGCTTGAAAACCAGAAGCTTGCCACACTTCTCACAGGCGAATATGACGATAAAAACGCAATCGTCACATTCCACGCCGGTGCAGGCGGTACGGAAGCCCAGGACTGGGCCGAAATGCTCTACCGAATGTACAATCGCTGGGCAGAAAATCATGATTTCAAGGTTACGCTTCTTGATTACCTGGACGGAGACGAAGCCGGACTCAAAAGCGCTTCTATACTCATTGAGGGCATCAACGCTTATGGTTTTATGAAATCCGAATCTGGGGTACACCGCCTTGTCAGGGTCTCCCCTTTCGATTCCTCCGGCAGACGGCATACTTCTTTTGCTGCCATTGAAATAATGCCCGAAATTGACGATACTATCGAGGTCGATATCCGACCTGACGAGGTTAAAATGGACGTTTTCCGTGCAAGCGGTGCAGGTGGTCAGCATATCAACAAAACCTCCTCAGCGGTTCGGCTTACTCATATTCCCACAGGAATTGTAGTTGCCTGCCAGACTCAGCGCAGCCAGTTCCAGAATAAAGATTACGCCATGAAAATGCTTAAATCAAAGCTTATAGAGATAAAGGAAAGAGAACACCTGGAAAAAATTTCCGACATTAAAGGCGTTCAGAAGGAAATTGCCTGGGGCGCTCAGATACGTTCATACGTTTTCATGCCCTATACTATGGTAAAAGACCACAGAACAAATTTTGAAACAGGCAATATCGGAGCGGTTATGGACGGCGATCTTGATGGATTTATTAACGCTTATTTAAAATCCCTTTCCCATGGGACGCTGGAAAAATAAAGCAAAAAAAGACCCTGTGCTATTAAAGTACAGGGTCTTTGAATTAAAAAGAAACTCCCATTAAGGGAGTTTCTTTTATTTATCACAAAAACTTATCACGGAGTACCAAGTACATCTTTTGTAATATTTTTCAGGTTATACTCGTTAAGTCTCATTGTATCAGCTGTTCCCAGTGAGTTATCTTTCTTAACGTCACCCTGGAGTTTAGCTCTGAGTTCTGTTTCAGCATCGCCCTTACCCAGTGGATATGAGTCCTTAGAAAGCATATACTTAGCAAGTTTTACAGTATCAGCACCTGTAACTGCTCCGTCAAGGTTAACATCTCCGTACATAAGGTCATCAATATTACCTGATGGAAGTGTTTCAGTCGGAACGTCTGCTGTTGGCTTAGGTGTAGTTACCGGTTTAGTTGTTGTGCCTGTAGGATCAGTAGAAGTTGTAGGATCAGTAGAAGAATCCTTCTTAACAGTTACTGTAATATCCTTTGTCTGACCGCCAGCTGTAACTGTGATTGTAGCTGTACCCTCGCCAACACCTGTTACTATACCGTCAGGTGAAACTGTAGCTACGTTGTCATCACTTGATTTGTAAGTTGCATCAGAAGCAGGCTTACCATCAACCTTAGCTGTAATATTCTTTGTTTCACCAACCTTAACTGTTATGCTTGAAGGTGAAACTGAGAGACCTTTATCACTTGCGTCAGCAGCTTCGTCCTGGAGGAATGAAACCATCCAAGCAAATGGTGAGTTCCAGTTGATTGTAACTTCGTTTGTTGACCAAGCTTCGATTGAATCAACATAGCATCTCTGTGATGGGATAGATGTATCGCCAGGTCTGAAACCAAGTGAACGAACATATGGATCCTGGAGACCTGCGTTAGCACCGCCTGACATTACGCCGTCCGGAGCCATTGGCAGAGTCTTATCCTGTTCATATGACCAGTATCTGTGGTGTGGGTTCTGAGTTGTATATTCACCGTAGCCTGTTATATATGAAACTGATAATGGGTTACGACCAAAGAGATAGTCCATGGCTGTAACGATACCGTTCATGTATTTTGCATCCTGAGTGATATCATAAGCGTATGCCATAACAATAGCATTGTTGATTACAAATGAGTTTGAACCCCATTCATAACCGTTGATTACAGTTCCTGGCTTAAGGTTTACATCATCAGTATATTCTGTACCCTCATAAGGAATACCATAAGCCTGTGTGCTTTCTTTATCAACAAACTTTGTTGCAGCTTTTTCAATAGAAGCAGCAATCTTAGCCTTATCAGCCTCTGGAGTATTATCGCTCAAGTAAAGTGACATAGAACCGCAGGCAGATGTACAGCCCCAGTTAAATGAACCGAATGAACCCTTGTTTTCGCCGCCTACCAGTTGATCAACAACAATAAATGCATCTTTGTAGCCTGAGAGATCTTTGTAGTATGACTGGTCTCCTGTTGTAGCAAACAGTTCGCATGCTGCCCAGTAAGCATCGTCATTAACTTCGTTATCGCCGTATGCGCCGCCGCCGATAGCCTGATCGAGAGGAGCGTAAAGCGGATTATCCTTTGAATATGTACCTTCTGATGCATAAGCCTTCTTGAATGCTTCATATGAAGATTTAGCAGCTGTCAGATACTTTTCAGCTCTTGCTGAATCGTATGGTTTGAGAAGACGTGAAGCCTGTGCAGCACAAGCAACAAAGTTCAATGTAGCTGCAAACGTTGGAGGCTTAACAATTCTTGTTGTACCCCAATCATCTTCATAGTCATAAGGTCTTGTTGCAAGACCAGTCCACTTATGGTCATGAAGCTTGTGATATACAAGTCCTGCATATTTGCCCCAAGTTGGCTCATTGGACTTAACAACCATGTCGCACATCCAGTCCATTTCGTATGCGCACTCATCAAGAATATCAGGTGTTTTATTACCAGTTTCAGGGCACAAATGCGTACCTGAACCATCAGCAAATTTATCGCCGTTACCCTGAACAACAGCTCTTTCATACATGTTCTGGAGAGTCCATACTGAAATACCGCCGTTAACAACATATTTACCGTGGTCACCAGCGTCATACCAGCCCTTTGAAGCTTCTATTTCAGACGAAGCGTATTTTCCGCCCATTTCAGCCTCAGACTTACCGCCTGTATAAGAAGGAACCCATGCATTCTGAACGGTAGCCTTATCTGTCATATGACCACCTGTATGAGCAAGTTTTTCCCAGTTTTTACCCTCAGTACCGCTGGATGAAATATATGTTGCATCTATATTTATACCTGAACGGTTCTGATAGAAGTAGTTAAGTGCATTTGTCAGCATATTATTTGGCTTGCCATATTTATTTGTGTAGATGTCATCGCCAATACTGAATGGGAACGATCTCCATTCCTGACCCTTGATTTGAATATAGTATTCACCAGGTTCTTTGAATTCTGTAAAGTCAATAGTATGACAATTATCATTTGAATCTGCATCAAGACCTACTGGGTTTGTCTGACCGGTATACTTTACTTCGCCTGTAGAAGCGTCCTTGATCTCATATTCATAAGCTGAATTACTGAGTTCAATCTTAGAAGCCTTTTCACCGTTGTAGTACAGAATATCGCCTGCATTATCACCAAGAGTAGCAACCTTGTTAAGGTTTGTATAGTAACCTACCTGGTTTACTGAAATGTAGTTACATGTATTTCCACTTGCATCTTTAAGTCCGCTATAGTCACGGCTCATCATACCGTAAGATTTAAGTGGGTCAGCATCGTCCTGATTACCTGTAGTATCAATGATACTCATATCATCGAACCAGATTTCGTCTCCTGCTTTGGTACATGCTTCATGAGTATATGGGTTATCGTCTGTCGGCATAGTTTTTGCTCCGCCGTAATGGAAAGCCCATTCAAGATTCTCATAGTTATTGTCACATTCCCATTCAGATTCATATGTCTTCCAATCTGTTGACAAAGTAATAGGATCCCACTTTGTGGCGCCGTCTGTAGAGTTATTGCCCCAGTATTCGTTTTTACCATCAATAGTACCGATCTTTGTATAAACCATTACACTTGAGCTGCTTGCTTTTGCTTTCCATGTAATTTTATATGTATGACCGGCTCTGAAGTTCAGATTTCTTACTCTTGTCTGAACGTCCCATCTTCCTTCACCGCCTGCAGCATCGCCGGCAGGATTAGTGACTTTAACGTGGAAGCATTTTTCATCAATGTCAAACTCCTGCTTACCTGGGTTAGTTTCACATGTGTGCCAAGGCGTAGCCTTGTAAGTAAATGATGTTTCACCAAGGATTTCACCGGCAGAAACACTCATTGGTACAACAGTAGCAACTGTTGTAGAAAGCAGTGTGGTAGCCATAAGAGTGGCGGTCACTGCCTTTGCAATTTTCTTGTGCATCGTAGTTACCCTCCCTAAAAAGTAGAAAAATTTTATTGCGATTATCTCGCTCTTTTTGTTTATATTGTTTGTATTTTGTTCAATACAAACAATTCTGACAAGCCCCAAAAGGCGTTATCAATTCCGAAATATATTGTGCCTAAAATTAATTTAATGCTCAATTTATTTTCATAATCATTATAAACGATTTATGCGATTTTGTAAAGGGGTTGCTGTAAATTTTGTTACAATGTATGAAAAGCATCTGGATTTTTTGTCGATATTAACCAACCTTATTTTGACATAAAAACCAGCTGCTGATTTTTATGATTTTTATCGTGTTTTTTCGATAAGCTCCTGCTCACTGAGTATGGCTATCCCCAGTGACTGCGCCTTTACAAGCTTGCTTCCTGCGTCCTCTCCCGCAACCACAAAGTCGGTTTTTTTGGAGACCGAGCCTGAGACCTTGCCGCCAAATTTTTCAATAAGAGCCTGAGCTTCCTTTCGCTTCATTGTTTCAAGAGTACCGGTAAGCACAAAGGTTTTTCCGTCAAAGCGTCCGTCGCCCTCATCGGCTGCTGAAATATAGGACATATTGACTCCATATTCTTTAAGACGCCGGACAAGCTCAATGCGATGAGGTTCACGAAAAGCATTGTAAACATTTTTAGCCATAATATCTCCGAACCCATCTATTTCGGCTATATCTTCGGCGTCAGCTCTCATTATTTCATCTATATTTTTGTATTTTTCGCTCAGCAACTTTGCCGCCTTTGCGCCGATATTTCTGATACCGAGGGCGTAAATAAGCCTGTCAAGATTGTTTGCTTTTGATTTTTCTATTGCACCCACAAGGTTTTCGGCGGATTTTTCAGCGAATCTTTCAAGCTTTACAATATCTGAAATTTTAATAGTATATAGGTCTGCAACCGAAAGGATAAGCTTGTTGTCCAGAAACGCCTGAATATTTGCAGGACCAAGACCGTCAATATTCATTGCGTCCTTCGAGGCAAAATGGATAATATTTTTAACCAGTTGTGCAGGACAGTCCGTGTTAGGACATCTAAGAACACTTTCATCTTCATATCTGACCGCTATTGTACCACATACCGGACAGCTTTCCGGCAGTATAAAAGGCTCTGAATTTTCGCTATGAGCCACCGAGCGTATAACCTCCGGGATAATTTCGCCGGCTTTTCTTACAAGAATGGTATCGCCTATGCGAATATCCTTTTCGTCGATAAATTGCTGGTTATGGAGCACTGCTCTCGAAACGCTTGTACCTGCAAGTGTAACTGGTTTAAATACTGCCACAGGAGTTATTGCCCCTGTGCGCCCGACATTCACTTCTATTTCGTCCAGTATCGTTTCCTTTTCTTCGGGAGGAAATTTGTACGCCACCGCCCATTTAGGGACTTTAACGGTTGCGCCCATAGTTTCCCTTTGAGCGAAATCATCAACTTTTATAACTACACCGTCTATATCAAAATGGTATGAGCTGCGGTTACCACCTATATTGTTAATTTCCTTTACTATTTCATCATATTCACGACAGCTTATATAACTTGGAATAACCTTAAATCCCAGCGATTTCATATAATCAAGAGATTGCTTATGAGAGCTTATATCAGCGCCGTCAAGCTGCTGAAGATTGAACACAAAAATGTCAAGTTTACGCTGTGCGGTAATTTTAGAATCTTTCTGGCGAAGAGAACCGGCAGCAGCATTACGTGGATTTTTAAAAACCTGTTCTTCCATAAGCTCCTGCTGACGTATAAGCTCGTCAAAGCTTTTCCGTGGCATGTACACCTCTCCACGCACTTCAATAAAGGGAATATTTTCCGACAAAATAAGAGGAATTGATTTTATGGTTTTAAGGTTATTGGTAACATTTTCGCCCACAAAACCGTTACCTCTTGTAGAGCCAACGGTCATCTGACCGTTTTCATATTCCAGCGATACGGACAAACCGTCAATTTTAGGCTCAACAATAAAAATCGGATTTTCCAGCTGTTCCTTGCAGCGTTTTACAAAACCTTCCACCTCTTCAAAAGAGAATACGTCCTGAAGGCTTGCCATCTGGACACGGTGCTCAATTTTTTCAAAAGCGTTAAGTGCCTCGCCGCCCACACGCTTTGTGGGTGAATTTTCAAAGGCAAATTCGGGGTTTTCGCTTTCCAGCATTTTCAGCTCCCTCATCATCATATCGTATTCATAATCTGTAATTTCCGGGTCATCAAGGACATAATATTTATGGTTGTGCTTTTCAATTTCTGCAGACAGATTTTTTATTCTGTCATATATTTCGTTTTTTTCCATATTAACTCCATTCAAAAAAGTTTTTAATACCTGAATCATATTATAACACTTTTTATTTAAAAGGTCAATCGAAGCCCTTCATACGATATTACCTTAAATATTTTCTATATTTTACTTGCCAGTTATGAAAAATAATGGTATAATGTAAATATCTGAAAATGATCTCTGTCTTTACAGAATTATTTTTAAGCCAATAATAAATCAACTTTCCAATATTTTTATATAAGGAGGTCACAATGAAACCTGCTGCCAGAACCAAACGACCCTCCGGGTTTGCCCAGAATCCGTGGATAAAGCGTATTGCTTCTGTAATCGGTCTGCTTTTCGCTGTTTATATATGCGTTCTTGCATACCGCTCGGTATTTTATGAGGTGGTAATCATAAAACCTGTTATGTTCTGCCTATATCTTTCCATGCTTTCTCTGTGCGCAATGGCACTTATGATCTATTCAAGGCATCAGCTTGCAACAAAAATCGCAAGCTTTATAATGTTACCTGCTTTGCTACCTATCGTTATAATGTGTCTCGGGAAGTGGGTAATGATAATTCCCTTGGCGCTGTGCGCAGTAGTAATATTTTTTGCAAGCGGCGCAAACGAAGGAACTAAAACCCTTATGGGAACGATTTATGTCCTTGTTTATATTCTTACCGCACTTGCTTATTTTATTTTTACAACTTATCTCACATCTACCACTGTCAAGAAAACCATTGAAAGCGGTATCTCACCATCTGAGAAATACAGATATGAGGTAATAACCACCAGCGGCACCAACAGCTGTACTACCGTACTTCTCGAGCCTAACGACAAGGATATCGTCAAATCCTCCGTAATATATAAGGCAAAGGGCTATGACAGAACTCTTTGTGTTAAGCGTCCCCTTACAGAAGTCAAAATCGAATGGCGTGAGGACGATCTTTATATAAACGGAGAAAGATGGTTTACGCCGGAACAGGCAAAAAAAGGCAACTGGTTTAACAAAAGCGTTTTATCAGGATTGCTGTCAGAATAAAAAATTTTATTAAAGGAAAAATTATGGACATTAAAATAACACCTTCAAAATTAAAAGGCACTGTAAATATCCCCTCATCTAAAAGTATGGCTCACCGTATGCTTATCTGCGCTGCGCTGGCAGACGGAAGCTCGATAATAACCAATCTTTCATTTTCAAAGGATATATACGCCACTATTGACGCATTAAAAGCTATGGGGGCAATTATCGATGTCAATAAAAACAGCGCAAAGGTCAGAGGAATAGGAACCCCGTCGGAAAATGCCGAGATAAACTGCTGCGAAAGTGGCTCTACCCTCAGGTTTATTATTCCGATTGCCTGTGCTCTGGGAATAAATTCAACATTTCTCGGAGAAGGCAGGCTTCCTGAAAGACCTATAACCCCCTATGTCAGAGAACTCACCAAAAAAAATATTGTATTCGATTATAATAATACAATGCCGTTTAACACTTCGGGCAGGCTGTCAGCCGGAAAATTCGAGCTTGAGGGAAATATCTCTTCTCAGTTTATTACCGGTCTTATGTTTGCCCTTCCATTGCTTGACGGCGATTCGGAAATAATACTCACCTCCCCTCTTGAATCAAAACCCTATGCCGACATGACCGTTAAATGTCTTGAAAATTTCGGCATTCATATTTCTGAAACAGAGAACGGATACTATATTAAAGGAAATCAGGATTACAAACCCTTCAGCGGCGCTGTTGAGGGAGATTATTCTCAGGGAGCATTCTTTTTTGTAGCAAACATTCTGGGAAATGATATTAAAATAAATAACTTATCACCCGAAAGTTACCAGGGAGATAAGAAAATTGTTGAAATTACAGAGAATTTGTGTTATAATAAAAGTTACCCCGACGGTTTTTCCATAAACGCCATGAATATTCCTGACCTTGTGCCTGTACTTGCCGTACTGGGAACCTATTGTGAAGGCGAATCAGTAATTAGCGGAGCTAAAAGACTTAAAATCAAAGAAAGCGACCGATTGCTGGCTATTTCAGAAGCTCTGAACTCTCTCGGCGGAAATGTTGAAGTCACGGAAGACGGACTTATTATTCATCACGCAAAGCTTATCGGCGGATACGCCGACAGCTTCGGCGACCACAGGATTGCCATGTCTGCCGCAATTGCCGCTACAATATGCGAAAAACCGGTAATAATAAAAAATGCTGAGTCAGTTGAAAAATCATATCCTGATTTTTTCAGAGACTATAGGAATTTAGGAGGAATTGCTGATGTCATCACTTTGGAATAACAGAATTTCCATTTCCATTTTCGGAGAATCACACGGTCCGGCAATAGGCGTTGTAATAGACAATCTGCCTTCAGGAGAATATATTGACATAGAAGAACTCAGAAGATTTATGGCAAGACGTGCCCCTAAAAAAGACGGAACCACAACCCCAAGAAGCGAAAAGGACATGCCACAGATAATGTCGGGAATGTATAACGACAAAACAACCGGAACTCCGCTTTGCGCATTTATTCAGAATACCGATACAAGATCAAAGGATTACTCTAATCTTTCAACCCTTGTAAGACCAGGTCACGCAGACTATACCGGCGCTATTCGCTACAGAGGCTTCAACGATATCCGTGGCGGAGGTCATTTTTCCGGCAGACTTACTGCTCCCCTTGTTTTTGCAGGCGCTGTCTGTGCCCAGATACTTGAAAGAAGAGGCATTTATACCGGTGCACATATTTCGGAAATACACGGTATCAAGGACGATGAATTTAACAGAGTAAATGTGAATAAAGAGGATATACTTAACGTAAGATATAAAAAATTCCCAGTTATCAATGATGCTCAGGGAGAAAAGATGTTTGAGGATATCCAGAATGCAAGAAAAGGTGGAGAATCTTTAGGCGGTATTATCGAATGCGCATGCGTCAACGTTCCTGCTGGAATCGGCTCTCCCATATTTGACGGTTTGGAAAATACCATTTCACAGCTTATTTTCGGCATTCCTGCCGTAAAGGGACTTGAATTTGGTGCAGGATTTCTTTCCGCAAAAATGGTCGGAAGCCAGAATAACGATGATTTTTACGTTGATGAACGTGGTCATGTAAAAACCAAAACAAATAATCACGGCGGTATTTTAGGCGGTATTTCCTCAGGCATGCCTATCACGCTGAAAACGGCTATAAAGCCTACGCCATCGATTGCAAAGCCCCAGAATACTATTGACGCAAAAAATATGAAAAACGATGTGCTGAACGTTCACGGCAGACACGACCCCTGTATTGTCCCAAGAGCAGTCCCCTGCGTTGAAGCGGCGGTAAATATCGGCGTTCTTTCCCATATGCTTGATTATCCGAATTTTTATTAAGGTGATCTGATGGATGAATACACAAAAATGTCAGAACTTGCTTCAACAGAGCTTCAGGATCTTCAGACGGTAAAAATACTTATATGCTACCTGCTTTATAGGATTCATAAGCCTGTCAACGCTGAAAGCCTTTACGACATTGCTGTTACAACTGAAATAATAAATTATTTTTACTATCAGGATGCGATAGATTATCTTATTAAAAATAATTCTATAAAGATAACGGCTGATGAAAGCGGCAATAAACTATATGAACTAACGCCTAAGGGAATAGAATGCGCTCAGACCCTCAGGAAATACGTTCCCAAGTCATACAGGGATAAAATTGTCACCGCAGCGTTAAAATATTTTGCCAATCTTAAAATTCAGAGTGAGGTCAAAATAGAATATATAAAAGCCGAAAACGGCTGTTATATTCATTTTAGATGTCTGGACGTAAAACAGGATCTTATTGACATGAAGCTGTATGCCCCTGATATGGCTCAAGCAGAATTGCTGGGAAAAAATATAATGAAAAACCCGATAGGCTTTTACAGTAGAATTTTAAATATGGCTCTGAATAACAAGGAAGAAAAATTTGATCCTGATGATTTATAGCTTTAAAGTGGGAGAGTGAATGTATGAGTACTTTAAATGTTGAGCTTAAAAAAGTAGTTGACGACAGCTATGAAATCGAAATAGACTTTAAGCTTGCAGAAAAGCTTATTTCTGATATAAAAAACGGACTTGTCGGTAATATTAAAAAATTTGCCGTCATTACCGATAGTAACGTTAAAAATTTATACGCTGATGATATTTTAGATAAATTCAAGGAAGCTGGTTATCATGCGGATATGTTTGTATTTGAAGCAGGAGAAACCAGTAAGACCCGAAAAACCAAAGAGCTTATCGAGGACGCCATGCTGGAAAAGGCCTATCGCAGAGACTGCTGTATTATAGCTGTAGGCGGCGGAGTTGTAACAGACCTGGCAGGATTTATAGCCGGAACATACGGCAGAGGCGTTCCTTTTATAAAT
>CAMWXM010000081.1 GCA_947178195.1 uncultured Ruminococcus sp. | reverse complement strand
CTCTTTCAAAGCTTGATTTAAAAAGATACGGCAGCTACAGATGTATAAATTTTATAGATAATAATATACTCAAAGAAGCTCATATCGGCTTTTACTCGCTTATCGGCATGTCCTCATGCCTTATAACCGATTACTCTTCCGTATTTTATGATTATATGCTCCTTGACCGTCCTATAGGCTTTGCGGTGTCAGATATTGAAGAATACGGCAGCGAAAGAGGCTTTGTATTTGACGACCCGTTATGTAAAATGCCGGGAGAGTTGCTGGAAAACGGCGATGACTTTCTGAAATTTGCAGCAAAGACTATGGAAGGAAAAGACGATTTTGCAAGAATGCGAAGAAAGCTTTCCGACGAATTTAACAGATACTGCGATAATAAAAACTGCGAAAGAGTATTGAGCTTTTTAAGGTGAAGTGACAAAAAGGAGATAAATAATGAATCTGAGATCTATTATCAGCAAATTTAAATTTCTGAAAAAATTTGCTAAAAAAACCTATATAAAGAACAAAGCCGGATATTTTGAAAAAGCTTCCGAAAAATTTCAGACTGATACAAAGCTGGTGGTTTTTGAAAGCTTTCAGGGAAAAAGTTATTCATGCAGTCCGAAGGCCATATATGAATATATGATTTCTTGTCCTGATTTTTCAGATTATAAATATGTATGGGTATTCCGTGATATTACTGCCCACGGAGAATTTCCCGAAAATACCAGACTTGTGAAATTTGACAGCGAAGAGGCTATGGACGCTTATGCTCAGGCGGGAACATGGATAGTAAATTCAAGGCTCAGGGAATTTTTTAATCCTCGTTCCGACCAGAAATATATACAATGCTGGCACGGTACGCCTTTTAAAAAGATAGGCTGCGATGTGACTTGCGCAGGAAACGCAACCTCAACTGTAGAAGAGATACATTCAGAGTATAAAAACGATGCTCTGAAAATCCATAAATTCATTTCACCGGGAAAATATACTACCGAAAAGCTTATTTCCGCATTTGACCTGAAAAGCTGTGGCAGAGAGAACAGGATAATCCAGCAGGGATATCCCAGAAACGACTCGCTTTTCAACAGTTTTGAAAAGAAAGTTGAAAAAATAAAAGCCGCCCTTAAAATTCCCGATAATAAAAAAGTTGTTCTTTACTGTCCTACATACAGAGATAATCAATATGACGGAGAGGGTTATTCTCTTAAACCCGGCATTGATTTTAAATCTCTTTATGATAAATTCGGCGGCGATATGGTCATACTTTTCAGAGCACACTATTTTATTGCGGATAAATTTGATTTTAAAGAATATAACGACTTTGTGCTGAATGTTTCTGAATATGACGATATAAACGACCTTTTTCTTGCAAGCGATATATTGGTAACCGATTATTCAAGCGTTTTTTTCGATTATGCAAATTTAGTGCGGCCTATGATTTTTTATCTTTACGATTTTGAGGAATATAAAAATAATATGAGAGATTTTTATTTCGGAACAGCTATGCTTCCGGGAGTAACCGTACATGAGCAGGAAAAGCTTGAAACCGCTCTGGGAGCTATATTGAACAACCTGAAAAACGGCGGAAACGGCTTGGGACGCTATGCCGCTGCAATCGCATCTTTCAATAAACGCTTTAATCCTATGGAAGACGGAGGTTCAGCCGAAAGAACTGTAAAAGAAATATTTAACGATTAACTTAAAAGACTTGAAAAAAGGAGAAAAATGTGCTAAACTATAAAATAAGATAAAAAATATATGTTGAATGGAGAAAAAGATGTCAATAAAAGCTTTGTCTGGAGTTTCAGACATAATAACCGAACACAGAGGACAAGCTAAAAAAATATGGATGCTTGCAGTAAATGACCTTATAAAAAGGTATAAGGGTGCGGTAATGGGTCCGCTCTGGGCTATTATAAAACCGACTTTTACACTTTTTATATTGTGGTTTGCCTTTACTATCGGAATACGCAGCTCTGGCATGGTAAACGGATATCCCAGGTTTATTTTTATGCTTTCGGGATATATACCTTGGTTTTTTATAAGCGAAATTATTGTCGGCGGCTCAAAATCTATAAGAAATAACAGTCAGTTTGTAACAAAGCTTTCATTTCCGGTATCGAATATCATGACCTTTACTTCGGTGGCGTCGATGATAATACATGCGGGTATGTGCGTCATAATGTATGGAATACTGGTATTCTCAGGCTATGGACCGAGTATTTATAATCTTCAGTTTTTCTATTATATGCCGCTAATGTTCGTTTTCTTTCTGGTGCTTTCATGGTCTACCGCTCCGCTGAGCGCATTCAGCAGAGACTTTGAAAACCTTATCAATGCAATAATGACAGGCTTATTCTGGCTTTCGGGTATTTTCTGGAATACCTATGACGTCGATAACCATATTTTAAGAACGCTTATGTATTTTAATCCGATAAATTATTTTATAAATGGCTACAGGAAATCATTTCTTTATGGAATATCCATTTTTGATGGGAATTACACAAAAGAACTTATAATTTTTTATGCCGAATTTATTTTGTTGATTTTACTGGGCGGACATTTTTATAAAAAGCTCAGGAAAACTCTTCCTGATATTTTGTAAGGAGGTTTGTAAAATGAGTGAAACAATAATTAAGTTTGAGCATGTTGGTAAGGAATACTTCCTTTATAAAAACCAGAAAGCACGATTCAAGGCGATTTTTACAAATAATAAAGGTGTAAAAAAACACATTGCACTTAAAGATATTAGCTTTGAAATAAAAAAAGGCGAATCTGTAGGAATTATCGGACGCAACGGAGCAGGAAAATCAACGATTTTAAAAATGATAACCGGCGTTACCTTTGCTACCTCCGGCGAAATAATGGTAAAGGGAAAGGTTGCGGCTCTTTTAGAGCTTACCGCAGGATTTTCAATGGATATGACGGGAAGAGAAAATATTTTTCTCAAATGCTATCTTCTCGGACTTGAAAACAGCGAAATAAAAAATATTGAAAAAAAAATTATTGAATTTGCAAGTCTCGGCGAATATATAGACCAGCCGGTAAGAACCTATTCAAGCGGTATGAAAATGAGACTTGGATTTGCAATAAATATTAATATACGTCCGGATATTCTTGTTATAGACGAGGCTCTCAGCGTGGGAGATGCCGCATTCAAGAAAAAATGCGAAGGCAAGATAAAGGAGCTGAGAGATACGGGAATAACCGTTCTCTTTGTAAGCCATTCGATGAAAAGCGTAAGCGAAACCTGTAACAGGGCAATTTATCTCCGTGATGGAATGATCGAATATGACGGAGATATTGAAAAGGCATTTGAACATTATGAGCAGAAGAAATGATCTATTCTATTTGTAAAGGAGAATTTATATGAAAAAAAAATTTAAACCGGTGCTTAAAATATTGATAATAGGCGCACTTATCGCTACGGTAAGCTCGGCAGGAGCCGTTGTTATTGCAGGAAATTTCAATAAAAACGACGATATGAAATTTACTGCACAGATAGTTGACGAAAGTCAGAATGTTCTTGATACTATACCATTTGGAATCGGCGTCAGGGGAGACGCAAACGGCAACGGAAAGCTGGATATACGTGACGCAGCGCTTATTACAAGAAATCTGGCAAAATCCTATTTCGACCCAAATCTTATGCCGGAGTTTTTGAATACTCTCGGTGGAGCTATGGCAGACGCCAACAATGATGGTAAAGTAAACGTAAGAGACGCTGCTGCTATCGCAAGACTGATGGCGGCAAGATATGTTCATCCTGAATGGGAACTGGACGATATAAAATAAAGGGGTAAAATTTATGAACAGTACAAAAATCACAGAATTTAACGGAACGCCTGTTGTGGAAATGAACGCAGGCAATTATACCGCTTTAGCGGCATATGAGCTTGGCTCAAACATTATAAGGCTTCGTGATAATAAAAATAAAATCGAGTTTTTCCGATTCAAGGCGGATAACCCTGCCGAGGTCATAAAGCAGTCCTCTGAGGTGTGGGGACTTCCTTCGCTGTATCTTCCCAATCGCTTTGCGGACGGAAAACTTAAAACCTCCGACGCTGTATATCAGCTTCCGGTAAACGAAAAAGCACCATATAATAATCATATCCACGGATTTTTGCAAAAGAGAAAGCATACTCTAGTGGAACATTACGCCGACGATAACTGCGCTGTTGTAAAAACAAGATACAGATATGACGAAAACGATGAATTTTTTGAATATTTCCCCGTCAGATTTTTAGCTGAATTTACATTTACTCTTTCAGAATGCGGTCTGGAACATAAGATTAAGCTTACTAATCTTTCGGATAAAATGATGCCCATATCCTTTGCGACCCACACCACTATAAATTCGCCCTTTTCCGACGGCGGAAAAGAAGATAATATCCGTCTTTTCGTTCCAGCAATAAAAAGATGTCTGCTCAACGAAAGATGCCTGCCAGACGGCGAACCTGTTTCCCTTGACGGTACGGATTTTGAATACGTAGCCGACGGAAGAAAGCCGGTTTTACAGAATGTGGATAACGAAATGTATACGGCAGGTTCTCAGAAGCTTGACGGTCAGGATTTCCATGGAGTTATAGCCGAGGATATTGAAACCGGCAAAAAAATAGCCTACGAGGTGTCCGATGAATATAAATTCTGGATAATCTGGAACGATAAGGGATTTAACGGCTATTTCTGCCCTGAGCCTATGACGGCTATGATAGACGCTCCTAATCTTGATATGCCAAGGGGCATTACAGGCTACAGAGAAATTAAACCCCATGAAGCCTTTGAAGCTTATCAGAGATTTTTTACCGTTAAATAAAATTATCAAGGCAATACTGCATAATTTTTATGCAGTATTGCCTTGATATTTTTTTATCTTATTTTAAATAAGTGTTGAAAATCTAAAAAAAATGTGATATAATAAATCTATTAGTATGTAGGCAACAACTTACAAAGGCTGACTCTTTGACTGTATTGCCTATAAAAGACGCTCATAAGTTTTTCAAAAACTTGTAAATATAAAAAAGAAAAGGTGAAATTATGAAACTTACCGGTGCACAGATCATTATAGAAACCCTTGTTGAACAGGGCTGCGACCGTGTTTTCGGATATCCGGGCGGTCAGATCATCAATACCTATGACGAGCTTTACAAAAGCCGTGACAGAATAAGACATATTATTACCGCTCATGAACAGGGTGCGGCGCATGCTGCTGACGGCTTTGCAAGAGCGACAGGCAAAACAGGCGTCGTTATCGCTACGTCAGGTCCGGGAGCGACAAATCTCGTAACCGGTATCGCTACGGCTTATCTGGATTCAGTTCCCATGGTGGCTATTACGGGTAATGTTCCTTGCAATCTTTTGGGACGTGATAGCTTTCAGGAAGTAGATATTTGCGGAGTTACTCTTCCTATCACAAAGCATAATTATATAGTAAAGGACGTAAGAGAGCTTGCCGACACGATACGTGAGGCTTTCAGACTTGCCAAATCCGGCAGACCGGGTCCTGTTTTGGTAGATGTTCCAAAGGACGTTCAGATAGCAAGCTGCGAATTTGAAAACGCTGTTGTTGCTCCGGCTTTCGAGTCTCCAAAGGCAAGCGGTGACGATATTGCAGAGGCTGTTAAAATGATTGAGCAATCCCAGAAGCCTTATATTTACTGCGGCGGCGGCGTTATTTCGGGCAGCGCCGGCAAGGAGGTAATGGACTTTGCCGACCTTATAGATTCCCCTATCGGTTGCAGTATGATGGGTATTTCAGCCGTTCCATATTCAAACGAAAGATTTTTGGGTATGCAGGGTATGCACGGTCATTACGCTTCCTCTATGGCTCAGTCGGAAGCCGATCTTGTTATAGCAGTGGGTGCAAGATTCAGCGACAGAGCTACTGGAAAAATGTCCGTTTATGTAAGAAACTGCAAAGTTTTGCACATAGATGTTGACGACGCCGAGATCGATAAAAACGTTACAAGCCAGCTTGGTATTAACGGCGATGTTAAGGAAACTTTAAGAAAGCTTATAGCTTCCGTTTCAAAACAGGAGCGCCCCGAGTGGTCAAAGAGAATTAAGGAACTCAAGCAAAAAGAGGCTTCCTTTGTTTATAAATCGGATATTATGACCCCTTACGACGTTATCGAAACGGTAAACGGAAAAATTCCGTCCGACTGCGCTATTGCGACCGACGTTGGACAGCATCAGATGTGGGTAGCTCAGCACTATAGATTTGAAAAACCCAGAACATTTATTTCAAGCGGTGGCTTAGGTACTATGGGCTTCGGTCTTGGTGCGGCGATAGGCGCTTCTGTTGCAACAGGAAAAACTGTTGTTCTTTTCACAGGAGATGGCAGCTTCGGCATGAACTTAAACGAGCTTGCTACGGCAGTTTCTATAAATGCTCCGGTTATCGTTATAATTATGAATAACGGTGTTTTGGGTATGGTAAGACAATGGCAGACCCTTTTCTTTGAAAAACGCCATTCAAATACTACCCTTAACAGAAAAACCGATTTTGTCGCTTTGGCAGAGGCTTTTGGAGCATCAGGCTTCAGAGCGGAAAATACTGAAGAGCTTTCTGCGGCTATTGACGAAGCTATGGAAAAGGGCGGTCCTGCCGTTATAGACTGCAAGATCGATCCTAACGAATTTGTTCTTCCTATGCTTCCTCCGGGCGGCTCGATAGACGATATTATTACGGAAATCCACGGAGGTGAGATCTGATGAAAAGGTATGTGTTCGGTATTCTTGTGGCAAATAAATTCGGCGTTTTAACAAGAGTTTCAAGTATGTTTACAAGACGAGGCTTTAATATCGATACCCTTACGGTAGGCGAAACTCAGTCCCCGGAGCTTTCAAGAATTACCGTTTGTATGATGGGCGACGAATACTCGAAAACTCAGATCATAAAACAGCTTGATAAAATGCACGATGTAAAGCAGGTTCAGGTCATGGAACGGGACGAAACGGTTTTCCGTGAACTACTTCTTATAAAAGTTAAAAATGATTCTGATACGAGGCAGGACGTTCTTTCGGCCGTTGATGTATTCAGAGCAAAAATTGTCGATTATACTCCTGAAGCACTTTGTATTGAAATCACAGGAGAAACATCAAAAATAAACGCTTTTATTGAGCTTGTAAAGCCTTATGGTATAATGGAAATATGCCGTACCGGTCTTGTAGCTCTTGAAAGAGGCGGAAGCTGTATGGGTTGTGAATAAGGTCAAGGAGGCGAAAGAAAATGAATCATGATGAATTTCATCTTTTACTTGATTTGATCTTATCTTTACTTGAAAAAAATGAAGTCGAAGAAGTAAAACGACTGATTAACAAGTATTTGGATAAATAGTGCTATATACAGCTAACTGCCCAAATAGACAAAATTATATTACAAAAGGAGTCTTTAAAAATGGAAAATTCAGCAAAGGTATTTTATGAATCAGACTGCGATTTAAGCTTACTTTATGGCAAGACAATCGCTGTTATCGGTTACGGAAGCCAGGGTCACGCTCATGCTCTTAACGCTAAGGAATCTCTCGGCGACAAGGCAAGAGTTATTATCGGTCTTTACGAAGGCAGCAGATCATGGGACAAGGCTGTTAAGCAGGGATTTGAAGTATTCACAGCCGCTGAAGCTGCAAAACAGGCTGATATTATCATGATCCTTATCAATGATGAAAAACAGACTGCTATGTATAAAAAGGATATCGAACCTAACTTGAAATCAGGCGATATGCTTATGTTTGCTCATGGCTTTGCAATTCATTTTGGTCAGATTGTTCCTCCGGCAGACGTTGACGTTACAATGATCGCTCCAAAGGGACCAGGTCATACAGTACGTTCAGAATATCAGGCAGGCAAAGGCGTTCCATGTCTGGTAGCCGTTGCTCAGGACGCAACAGGCAAGGCTCAGGATATGGCTTTGGCTTATGGTCAGGCAATCGGCGGTGCAAGAGCAGGCATTCTGGAAACAACCTTCAGAACAGAAACTGAAACTGACCTTTTTGGCGAACAGGTAGTTCTCTGCGGCGGTTTATGCGCTCTTATGCAGGCTGGTTTTGAAACACTTGTTGAAGCGGGATATGACCCAAGAAATGCTTACTTTGAATGTGTTCACGAAGTGAAGCTTATTGTTGACCTTATTTACCAGAGCGGTTTTGCCGGTATGAGATATTCTATTTCAAATACTGCTGAATACGGCGATTATATTACAGGTCCTAAGCTCATTACAGAGGATACCAAGAAGGCTATGAAGCAGATTCTGAAAAACATTCAGGACGGTTCGTTTGCTAAGGAATTCCTCCTCGATTTGTCTCCGGCTGGTGGTCAGGCTCATTTCCGTGCTATGAGAAAGCTTGCTTCTGAACATCCGTCAGAAAAGGTTGGCGAAGAAATCAGAAAGCTTTATAGCTGGAACAATGAAGAAGATAAGTTTATCAACAACTAATAATATTTCCGATTGTAAAATGTAATCGGACTGTATGTACATTACTGCTTTCCTGATATACAACCGGGAAAGCAGTTTGTCATTACTTTCTTATTAAAAGAAAGTAAAATAGGCAACACCGTACAAAGACCGCCTGAAGGCTTTGCACCAAATCTGCTTGCATATTTTCCGTCATATTGCCCAAAATTTCCTTGGAATACGCCAGTATGCCTTCGAAAATTTTGAGCAATCTGACTGCGCATCTTTGGAACAATCTTTGAACGGTATTGCCTATAAAAAAATTATTAGAGGGAGTTTGTAATGAAAAAATATATAATAATTTTATACTGCTTTCTTTTAACCATAGTATCAGTCGGCTGTTCAAGCGGCATAAATGTAAAAGTTAATGATTCTGAAGTAAAGGTTGACGTTGGAAATATAAAAGTAGATGTTGATGTAAAGTAAATGTAAGGGGCAGCCCTCCCTTGCAGGGCATGCCCCTCTTCCCAAACAGTCCACTGGACTGTTTGGGAATTTATCCTATGCGGAGCGCTCTACGATTGGAGCATTTCGACATCTGCGGATGTCGACAGGGGCGCTGCCCCTTGACCCTGCAAGCCTTTAAAAAGGCTTGACCGAAACTTTTAATTTTGTTTTTTAAATCTTCACTATCGTGAATTTACTGAAAGTTATCAGTAAATTATGCCCGATACAAAAGTTTTTTGCTTCTTTTTTTCAAAAAAGAAGAAGAAAGAGGTGTAAAAAATGGGTTGTAATTTTTATTGTGACGGAGCGGAAAAAGCTCCTCAGCGTTCGCTGTTCAATGCCCTTGGCATGACAAAGGAAGAAATGGAAAGACCGCTTGTGGGAATAGTTTCTTCATATAATGAAATAGTACCAGGTCATATGAACATAGACAAAATTGTAGAAGCCGTTAAAACAGGTGTTTCCATGGCTGGAGGTACTCCAATAGTATTCCCTGCAATTGCTGTTTGCGACGGTATCGCTATGGGTCATGTTGGAATGAAATATTCCCTTGTTACCCGTGACCTTATTGCTGATTCAACAGAATGCATGGCTTTGGCTCATCATTTTGACGCATTAGTCATGATACCAAACTGCGACAAAAACGTTCCGGGACTTTTAATGGCTGCCGCAAGAGTTAATGTTCCCACAGTATTTGTAAGCGGCGGTCCTATGCTTGCCGGACATGTAAAGGGCAAAAAAACAAGCCTTTCAAGTATGTTTGAAGCAGTAGGCGCATATACGGCAGGAAAAATTTCCGCAGATGATTTAGACGAATTTGAAAATAACGCTTGTCCGTCATGCGGTTCATGTTCAGGTATGTACACTGCGAATTCTATGAATTGTCTTACAGAGGTTCTCGGTATGGGACTCAGAGGAAACGGTACTATCCCTGCCGTATACTCGGACAGAATAAAGCTTGCAAAACACGCTGGCATGGCTGTTATGGAGCTTTATAAGAAAAATATCCGTCCTCGTGACATTATGACCGAAAAGGCTTTCCAGAATGCTCTTACTGCCGATATGGCTTTGGGCTGTTCTACAAATAGTATGCTTCATCTTCCTGCAATTGCAAACGAATGCGGTATTAAAATAAATCTTGATATGGCTAATGAAATAAGCTCTAAAACTCCTAATTTATGTCATCTTGCTCCGGCAGGTCATACCTATATGGAGGACTTAAACGAAGCTGGCGGCGTGTATGCTGTTTTATCAGAACTCAACAAAAAAGGTCTCATCAACACTGACGTTATGACTGTAACAGGTCAAACTTTAGGTGAAAATATAAAGGGCGCTGTAAACAGAGATCCGGAAGTTATCAGACCTATCGACAATCCATACAGCGAAACAGGCGGTATTGCAGTTTTAAAGGGTAATCTTGCTCCTGACAGATGCGTTGTAAAAAGAAGCGCAGTTGCTCCTGAAATGCTCAAACACAGCGGTCCTGCAAAGGTTTTCAACTCTGAAGAAGATGCTATCGAAGCTATCAAGGGTGGAAAAATTGTTAAGGGCGACGTTGTGGTTATTCGCTATGAAGGTCCGTCGGGCGGTCCGGGTATGAGAGAAATGCTTAATCCTACTTCCGTTATCGCCGGTATGGGTCTTGACAAGGACGTTGCGCTTATTACCGACGGTCGTTTCAGCGGTGCAACAAGAGGAGCTTCTATCGGTCACGTTTCCCCTGAGGCAGTAAGAGGCGGTACTATCGCTTATGTTCAGGACGGCGATATCATCTCCATTGATATTCCAAATTGTTCTATCAATCTTGAAGTTTCTGATGAGGAACTTGAAGAAAGAAAGAAAAATACAGTACTTCTGAAAAAAGAAAATCTTTCTGGATACCTTAAAAGATATGCGGCAATGGTAGAATCGGCTGATAAGGGCGCTATTATAAATAAGTAGGGATTGATAATAATATGAAAAAATTTAAAATATCAGCTATTTTGTATTATGTTGCAGCGCTCTGTTGGTATATAGCGGCAATTATTTGCTTTACAAGCGAAAGCAGTAGGGTGGGAGTAATTTGGCTATGCTTGGGTTCTTCAATGTTATGTCTTGGCTCCGCTTCTTTAAACAAGTACAGAAAAGAAAAAAACAGTGATAGCTCTGATGATGAAGATAAACCAAAGGAATAAGACATAAATTATGGAAAGGAAAACAAAGGAAGACTTTGGCGAAGAATTGATAGTTAAATTTACCAATTGGGCAATGCACACAAATGGACCACCATGTTCAGATGAAAATAGAAAATATGCTATAGAAAAGTTTAATTTAACTGAAGATGAATTTTACAGTTT
>CAMWXM010000080.1 GCA_947178195.1 uncultured Ruminococcus sp. | reverse complement strand
AAAAAAATCAATATCGTTATCAGATAGAATATTTGAATATTTATGGGTTTGAATTACAAAGAAATAAATATCATTATGAAATGCAGAATAAGCTTTCAGAACTATATGAAGAATATTCCGATAAAATTGTGCTTGAACAAAAAGGTAAGCTAAAATATGAAACTTATAAAAAGCTTTGTGAAATTAAACTTTGTGAGTCACAGACGGAATTTCTTAAAATGCTTTCAAAACAGAAAAAAACGGAGCTTAATGTAACTCAAGAAAGCTTTGAAATCGGGTATGCAACGGAAAATGAGGTTTTTTTAGCTGAGTCTGGCTACAAAACCGCAAAATCGGAGCTTACAGCTAGTGAAAATAATTACGCTGCTCTTGTTAATCGTATTGAAAAAGAAAGCGGAAATGCTTTAACCGATTTTTCATTAATTTTTTCTGCCGCTCCGAAATATGAAAGCGAAAAATATTTGGAACAATTTAAAAAGCAAAACTTTTATTCTGATTATTATTTAAAACAAAGCAAAATTTATGAAGAATATTCCGAATCGCTTAATAAATTGGTAAAGCAAATGGATAAGGAATACACTAAAAATCAGTATATTTTTTTATTCAGCGATAATGAGGGATTTTTTGACCGCACGTATAAATATATTTCCGATGAAAAAAAATATTATGAAAACGAGTCGGAAATATATAAATTGGATTCGGAAAAATATTCATTTGAGTCGGAACTTCATATTACGGAGTTCTGCGGTAATTTAAATACCCTGCTTTCACGCAGAACAGCAAAGCTTGCGGAAATAAAGGCTGCGGAAAACTCATATGCAATTGCTCAGAAGCTTCTGAATGAGGGCAGAATTAATGAACTCAATCTAATTGAGTCACGATCTAACCTTCAAAAGGTCAGATATGAACTTTTGCAAATTGAAACAGAAATTCTTGTAATTAAATTTGCTTTGGATAATGGAATTATCGTTTAAAATTTAAAGTTCTATTTTAAATGGTCACTAAGATCTTATAAATAATAAAATATTTATTAAAACTGCTTTTGTAAATTGTTACAATGGCAGTTTTGTGATTAATGTATTTTATACAATTTATAATTTGATCGTGAATTATATTCATTAGAATCAGTTCACATAAAAGCCTAATAAAAAATCATGACCAAAGAAAGAACACGCAAATATAATATAAAAATTATCGCTGAAGTTTATTTTTTTATGTTTCTCATATGTGTATATATCCTTATATAGTCAATGATAAAAATTGTATAATAATTGATGTACGTAGAAAAAATAGTTAATTAAAAATATTAAGCAGAAATATCCAATGGTATGGGTCTTATTTGGGTCTTATTTGAGACTTATTATTACAATAAATTACGGCGTTTTACGTTAAGTTAGAAAAAGCACTATGCTGATAAATCGCGTAATATAGGCATCCTCAGCATATTGCCACAAGATACAAAATACAAAAGGCTTGATTCAATTCCCGTACGGGTCACCACATAATACTCCTCACAAATGGCTTAATTACGTCGTTTGTGAGGTTTTTTTATTTTGCCGTTCTTTAAAATGGTCTTTGTTTGGTACTTATTTTGAAAATTTGGTCTTTATGTAGTAAATTGGACTCTTTTCTACTTTGCGTCAAAGCTAAGAGCCGCCGCAATTGCATTTGAGTTTCTCGCTTGTGCTTCTTGAAACATATGACAATATATATTGCTTGTAGTTCCAACACAAGAGTGTTCCATATTGCCAGATACCGCTACCATATCAACGCCTGCGTTGATTAGCAAGCTTGCGTGCAAGTGCCATACGTTAAATCAATTTCTATCCGCACTACCGTCAACAAAAGCTTAGCATATATTTTAAATTCCGATAAAACCGAGAACTTACTCTATACCACATCATTAAATTGTCTGACAAATGCTAAGGACGCATATCTTTCTATGAAAACAGTTTTTGAACATTTTTCGGGAGAAAAATTTAACGCCCCCTTGCCTGTTGATGGCAATGGCAGCGTTAAGGCTATCCACTATATTCAATCTTTTGACCCGCAGAACAATGTTTCTCCCGAACTTGCCCACAAAATCGCTAAAGCATTTGCACGAAAAACTTTCGGTGATGATTGTCAGGTGGTTATTGCAACACATACAGACCGTAAACACATTCATAATCATTTGATAATAAATACATATTCCTTGACAGGACAAAAAATCAACGACAACTGGACTACCCGCAAAAAAATTCGCGAGTATTCCGACAGAGTATGTCTTGCCTTTGATATTCAGCCAATAGTCACTAAAAATGGTCAAAGCAAAAATCTTGCGTATAACGAATGGGAGAATAAGCAACGAGGAACTTCTTGGAAAGAAAAAATCCATTTAGAAATCGACCGTCTTATCGGTACGGTTAAAAATTTGGACGAGTTTTTATCCGAACTTGAAGCGTTAGGGTATACTATTAAAAAGGCAAGTACATTTCTGTAAAAGCTCCCGAACAAGAACGTTTTGTCCGCACTAAAACGCTTGGAGAAGATTATACCGAGGAAAACCTCATATCCCGTATCCGTTGGCGTGACGTTAGTACAAGTGTTACCTTGTCGGGAGGACCTGCTCCAATTCGTGATGATTATATCCGAACGCTGAACGACGTTACCAAGCTTGCAAAAACAGGTAAGAAAATTCAGCGCAGGCGTTACCGTTCCGAACCGTACTCTCCCGAAAATGATTTGGACGTTTACAAAATTTCTGCACAGCTATCTATCATCAATCAGGATAATATCCATTCTATCGGTGAACTGGAGGGCAAAATCCAGCGGCTGAAATCAGAATATGAAAATGCCATTTTAATACAGTCGCTTTTCATATTCAGACTTCATTCAATTTTCAAACTCGATATTAATAAGAAATTCTTCTATTCCCTTGTTTTCTGCGGAATATTTTGAACCAAGCACATAATCTGTTCCTGTAATAATATTGAAGCTAATAAGCTGTCCACTGTATATCTCGGTACGTTCTTTGCTTTTCTCATCAAGAAGATATAATGCTCCGTCTGCAAAAAACACAGACCTTCCTTCATCGGCATCAATTCTGTCGGCAGACATATCCGAAAGCTGTTCCTCTGCTCCGTCCGACAGATTTAATATGAAGATACCGTCATTTCCCGAATAAATAACCGTTTCACCGTACACATCTAATGCTTTTACAGGCTTTGAGGACAATACCCTGATTGAATTGCCGTCGGTGCTGCATTCTTTTAATTCCAGCTTATTATTTATATAGTATATCTTATTGTCTGCATAAACAAGATTATTATTATATATGCCGTCCGATATGATACATTCCGCATTTTTCAGATCCGTTCCGCATTTATACAGTTCATTATCATCGGTTATAAGAAACAGATTGTCTGTATCGGTGAAAAAACGAAGCACTGTCTTATCAATAACAACATTGTTGTCAAATTTTAGTCCGAGAAAAGAATAAAAACTTTCCGTATTCTGTTCTGCGACGGGTTCAAGGTCATATGAATTAAGATTGACACGGTATATGGTAAAACTTTTGGCACTGCCAAATCGAAATAAATAAAGCCAATCTCCTGTGAGACAGCAGCTTGCAACGCCTGTTTCCTCATAAAAAGGCGTTCTTAAAACATTAAACCTGTCAAACGTTTCCTTGTTGACCGCCGTAAGTTTTCTGTCCTCCGAATTTTCAAAGTAAAAATAATATTCGTCATTTTGCGATATAACTCCCGCATCGTTTAAATTAAAGTATATTTCCGAGGGCTTAGATTCGGCAGGCGAGCAGCCCGCAAGCGCCATAATAAAAGATAATAAGCAAAGCAGCCCTTTATGCGTCGGACTTTTTTTAGGTTTGTAATAAGCAGACGCGATTTTTATTACCGCAAAAATAAATATGATCGCCGCCGTTATAACAATGAAAAGCACAGGTTCAGGTACGGCTGAAAAAACCTTTACTTTTACTTCACCCGAATAATCATGTCTTGTTTTATATGCGTCGCCTCTAAAATATCCGACCGAACGCAAAAGTCCTGTCGGAAGGAAATATCCGTAAGACGGGTCTGTAAATATAAATTGCTGTATGATACAAACTGCTAACGGAACCGAAACAACAGGCACAGCTTTTTTTATTGCGACCGAAAGAAGTATTGCAATTCCCGATAAAAATAAATATCCCATAAACTTTAATATTTGTACGAGTATGAAAACCTGTAAAATGGAAAAGTCGTATCCGCAACCATCAAAATACTCAAGGCTTTGCACAGGATAATTTATTTCCTCAACTCCTATATATGATATCAAAAAAAAATATTCGCATAATGCCGATAAAAAATGCGCAGAAAGTATAAAAATAAAAAGCGAGATTAATTTCGATAAAAACACATACATTTTACTGTTGCCGCAGGCACGTATCAATGTTATCACCTGAGAAGTTTCTTCACTCAAGAAAAACAAGGCAGAGTACAAAACAACTATGACTGTCACAACAATATCGGGATAATCCCTGCAAAAGCCTATTTTACAGGGTGAAATAATATATCTTCTGTCGGTATCTTCCATTGCGTAATTATACATAGAAAAAAGCTGTTCAAAAGCATCGGATTTTGACACATCGTCCTGTAAGTTTACAAATTCATCGGCATATTCATTTATATTCTTTATCCTACCCGAAAGAAATGAATTTTGGAGTGATTTAAGCTTTGCCTGCGCGTTTAAAATCTTCTCCTGTTCAATGAAAATAAATTGCTCCTTCCGAGTGTCAAGCTTTCCCCCCATAACCTCCATATAGCCATAAAAAATGTTCTTTGTGTTTTCATTGCAGAAATCCCAACACTGATAGAGGTGCTGATTTACAAGCACTTGAATTATAACCATTACGGCAATTGCAATTAAACCGTACTGCTTAATAAAAAGTTTTCTTATTTCATGCTTAAGCACCTTGTCCACTCCTTGCCGCAAACTTTATAAACACAAACAATAGTATTATCATCACAATATATAATATGGCATAGTAATAAATCGATAGAACGGGCTCACCGCCTATAAATCTGCAGTCAAATTTTTCAAGCATTCTATACGGGGAAAGCATATTTATCGGATTTATCATAAGTGAGTTTTTATCGGCACACAGCATAAAAAGTACGGTAATCATAAAGTCCGCACAAAGTGCAGGAATCGTCTTTTTGATTAACGCTGAAATTAATACCGTTATTTCGCCGATAACAATAAAACCGAGAAGTCTTATCGCCTCGCATACAACCGCCGCTTCCAGCAGCGAGAAATTATAGGGAGTGTATCTGAACATATACGCCGAATAAAGCGGATTTGAAAATCCATCCGCGCCGCAAAGATATTTTACAACAAAGAAATCAAACAGACTAAATATTATTGTAATCAATAAGATATAAGTACACGCAGATATAAGTTTTGCGTTTGCGGTTTTATACACAGCACCGCTTGTCTTTATAAGCAGGTTCATTCCACTTTCTGTTTCAATGGAAAAGCTCGAAGCAAGACCGACAATAATCATAATAATTATCAGCAGCGACGAGAAATCATATTTAAAATAATATTCGACCCATTCGGTTAAATTATAGCTTTTTATTTCCCTGTTTTGATATAATTTATAAATCAAAGCGTTCCTTTTCGCTTCGGAATAATTTTTACGCTCATTGAAAAAGAATATATTTTCATATGCATCATTGCAGATTTTGTCCGAAATATTAGGGTATGTGACTGCGTATTCAAGTTCTGGAATTATATCAAATCCCACAAGCATATAATCCGCGAACGTGTACCCTGTAAGGCTGTCCTCATTGTATTCCGTACTGTAATTTCACAAATTCACATTACGGTCAAGCTCTTTGTAAAATTTATTGATATACCGTGTTTTTTCCTCAGTAATCTCACCCGATAATATGTCGTATAATTCAAAGTATGCCTCCTTGGTTTTTACGTCATCATTTTCTCTGAGCCTTCCGGAAATGTTATACATACTGCATATCTTATACGCACTTAAAAAGCAAAAAAAGACCAGTAAAAATAAAACAGACATTTTGAACCAGCTTTTTTTCATTTCATAATAAATCATTTTCATATTATATTTCACCGAAATAGTAAAGACAAACGTCATCGAGATTAGGAGGTACAAGCTCAGCGTCGTCAAAGGGCTTTGAATCTGACAAAATACGCATTGAAACATTATCGCTGTCCACCATAATATTGCTTACTTTATATAAATTCATTTTGTCAATAAGTTCGCTTTCGCTGCATTTGTATTGCCATACCTTCCCTTTTATGCTTTCAGTGATCTTGTTATGGGAGTCGGCAAAAATCATTTTTCCTTTGTTTATCAAAATAATTTCTTTGGCAATATAAGCAATATCTGTAACAATATGTGTCGCAAGAATTACTATCTTATCTTTTCCCAATGAAGAGATAATGTTGCGAAACCTTATGCGTTCTTTGGGATCAAGCCCCGCAGTTGGTTCATCAAAAATTATAACATTCGGATCGCCGATAAGCGCCTGAGCAATACCCAGACGCTGCTTCATTCCCCCTGAAAATGTTCTGAGCTTTTTATAGCGGCTTTCACGCAGATTAACTTTTTCAAGCAGTTGTTCCACATACTCGGCAGGGGCAGCCGTCTTATAATTTTTCAGACACATTATGTAACGCAGCATTTCATCGGCTGTAAAATTCCCATAAAAGCTTTGGTACTGCGGAAGATAGCCAATCGTGTCGCGCAGCATTTGATTTTTTTCGCCTGTATATTTCACATATCCACTGTCAGGCACAATAAGACCTGTTATTATTCCTATCAATGTAGTCTTGCCCGCTCCATTCGGACCGAGCAGACCGTATACGCCCTTTGACAGCGCTAATGTGAAATTATCAAGAACGGTTTTTTTACTGTATTTTTTGCATATTGAATTTATCTCAAGCTGCATTGTATTCACCCTCAATATGAAAATAAAACGGTTTTTGCATAATTTTTACCGTTTATTTCTTCATCATAAGTGTATGCGATAGTTCCGCAATTAGCAGCAAAGCAGACAAAACCATTATAAGCCGTATTTATCTGTTTTTCCTTAGACTTTTTGCTGCCGTTATAAATTCTGAAATACGCACCATTTTTGTCATTAACTCCTGTTATAAAGTTACCGTTATTATCAGCAATTATTTTCTTGAGAACTTCTTTTGTCGTATCGGTTTTGATTGTTTTAATTTTTTCCCCGTCAATATAAACAATTTGTTTGCTGCTTGCGTTCATAGAGCCTGTGCCACTTGCGTTGCTGTTCCATACAAGCTTATCTCCAAATGCTGTTGGAAATCCCAACCTGCTGTTTTCCTTTACAGTTGCTTTGCCTGTTTTTATATTTATAGCCACGCTATATGTCACACGGTCGGTGTCCGTCCATTTTTCAGCAACAATTCCGACATAATCCTCAGTCATAGCTATTCCCTGACAAAAGGTGTCTTTAAGTTCTCCCTTAGAAAGATTGTAAAGAAGCTTTTTGTTTTTTCCGTCCAGATCGTATATGTAAACTTTTTTCTCGCCTTTTAAATAGCACATTTTTTTTGAATTGACATCCGCATACTGCCATGATTTCACAACGGACGTATCATATGTTTTTTCGAGCTTTAAGTCCTTTGAATATACTTTGCACCTTAGTCCAGAAAGTTCTGCACTCCGATCCTCGTTGCCTCTTTCCAGCATAACATATATCTTATCGCCAACCTGTTTAAATTCATCTCCGCGTCCGCTTATAGAGGTTAAGACTTCTCCCTTACCGTTCATTTTAATAATATGATAGTTTTCTGCACTCATCTTATTGTAATTATAATCGTATCCCTCTAAATAAATATTGCCTTCATCGTCAATAAGTCTCGCCACCAATTTTTGATACTGCGATTTTAGCTCAAGACCTTTTGTAAAATTCTTGTCATCAGCACTTACGCGTATTCCGGTCGCCTGACATATCATAAAAGACAAAGCAATAAACAAGACAGTATATTTAAAAATAATTTTCATCTCATTTAACCTCCTGAAAAATTATCATCAAAAATCAATTAAAATTATTAAGCTCATCGGAATTTATCGGCACAACCACCGCATTTGCAGGCGGAAGCATATCTTCTTCCGAGATAAATAAAATATCAGACATTTTCAAGGCATTTGTACTTGCGTCCAGCGGGATTGCTATACAATATATGTAATCCCCTTCTTTAATATTATCTACGGTAATTTCCGCTGTGTTTAAATATTTATCCTTGAGCGTTAAATCAATATATTCATCACTATTGTTAAATTTTATAAGTTCGTTATTCTTATAAAATGAAACCCTGTAATCAACTATCCCCGCATTTTGAGAGTACATATAAAATTTTAAATGCTGCGTTCCGTCTGTTGAAGCAGACAGTACCCAATCGGGCGAACTATCCAAGTTTTCGGGACATAAAAACATTTTGACATATGTATATTTGCTGTCGGTGTCTATCCAAAATCTTCTTATTTCATCATCTGTAATAATGTGACTTTCATACTCATCGGAAATACTGAATTCCAAGGCAGAAACATCCGAATCTGTTATGACAGGTATAGGATCAATTCCGGTGCCGGAATGATTTGCACCTAACATTGTATATGCCTCGGGCTGATACAGCGGATTTACAATTGATATAACCGATATTTTATGTTCAACGTTATTATCGGAAACAGCTAATTCATTTAAATAAAATTCAAAAGCTTCTTCTACATCTGCCTTAGTACCGTCATGAACTGTTAAAACCTGCATATTACTGTATTCTTCATTGACATTTGAACTGTAAGATTGCAGTATTCCGTCTGCATATATAAAAAAGCCAACTTCAAACGATGTTCCGAGGTTCTTAACTTTAATCGGAACAACAAGATTATTATTTTCGTAACTCAAATGTTCAACATTTTCAATATTAATTCCCCACCCATAATTTAAAATAACTTCACCTTCATCTTCGCCTTCGCCAATTTCAGCTTCTTCATCGTCTTTCGAAAAAGGATTTGTTATTTGAGCGGTTTCATATCTTGTAACGCTGTCAGTTCCAATCAACTCTATATCATTGCTTATTTCAGAGCAAGAGCATAAAAAAATTGCAAACACAGCCATTAATAACAAATTGATTTTTATCTTCACAAGTACACTCCTATGTTTTGTTGCATAACAATATGTTGTACATCCATAAAGTTACTGGGTTTAAACTGAACATTCAGCACGTTTATATCAATTCCGACTTTTAAGGTTATGTCGAAAATTGATAACTGTTTTCGCACTATTTATATCCATAATGCTCGCTAAATTATCAATATTTTACAAGAAGCTTTCTGATATGTCAAGCATTTAGGCAAATTATATTGAAACTTGGCACGAAAATTTATGATGTCAATTTTTATGCCAAATGAGCGCATGATTTTGTGCAAATTTACTTTTTGCGCTTTTTAGGCTCTTTCGCCTGATGAAGTCCCCAACATGAAGCTGCGCCGCAAGACACGTCAGCCATTTTGCCTGCAATTTTCTTAATAATGATTGGCAGATTATGTGGAATTTAGGTATAAAAATAACAAAGGTGCGGTATCATCCACACCTTTGTTATTTTTTTAATATAACGCTGCAACAGAAGAGGTCGTCATCTTCATAGAAATCACATTGCCCACTGTATTTTTCAGCTATGTCATGTATTATTTTTGTTCCATATCCATGCTCTTTAACGTTTTTCTTTTTTGAATTAAGTTTAGGATTATGTTCTATGACTGAAGCATCAATAGTATTTTTTAATATAAAACAATACTTATATTCATCAGAAGTTATTTTGAGATAAATTTGTTTATCGGCTCGTTTACTCTCCGAACAAGCTTCGACAGCATTTTCAATCATATTTGAAAGTAACCTGCATAGATCAATATCTGTTATGCCCTGAAAATCAGAAACACACAGACATCGCACATTCACTCCTAATGATTTTGCAACTGTAAACTTTGAATTTATTACGGCATTTACAACATTATTATTGGTTTTGACAAATATTTCTAGTTCTACAAGCTCTCCAAGATAATTTTCAATATGATTTACAGCTTTTTCAGCATTACCGTCAATCAACATTGAACGTATTACTGAACAATTATCTTTAAAATCGTGCCTTAGCTTGCGTATCACATCATATTCTATATTTAAGTTTGTAATGTATTGATTATTATATTCTTGCTGAATTTTTAAAATTTCATTCTCTCGGACAGCCTCATTCTTTTTACCTAAGTCTATAACAAGGTAACAAACTGCAATATTTACAAATATTATTCCGACAAATGTAAACAAAATCAACAACCGTCCATTGTACGAAATATTTTCCAAAGAAATAAAATTTAAAAAAGCTCCCATTATAATGCCAATTAACAGCACAATTGATATTAGCACCCATTCACCAACTGCTAATTCACTTCGGTCATTATCACTTTTCTTAATTACTTTCAAGAATAGCAGTACACAATATATAATAAGAAGCTGCTCTATAATAATTGCTATACATCTTTCCAAACTATTAAGTGATAATATTTCTTTTAATGATATATTAAAAATTACCGAAACAAAATTCCCCGTAAATGCGGTAGATACAAGTATTATCAGCAATGGAAAAACCGATGCAAATATTTTTGATAATACAGAGCCTTTTAGATTTTTAACAGAGTAAATAAATATAATTAAAATATGCAAAAGGGCTAAAAAGTGCTCAAAAAAAGTTATTCTATTAAATATTGTAATAAATAAGGAAATTATAATACTGTAAAACAATCCGCTTTTTAAATACGTTCTGCCACGCTTATCACCAAGAAAGCGATATGCAAAGTAAATCATTATAAATCCTTGAAAAAAGTTGACTATTATTTCAAATAGTTCCCACATTAAGTTTTTCATAGCACCTTTCTCATATATAACATATATTTTTCACCAACATTTTCTCGGTAATTTTTACCTAACGGCAACGGATCGCATATTTTATGTAGAATTACCTCATTATTTTTAATATCAAGGTCAGACACAAACCTTAAATTCACATAAAAACGTTTATGAATCCTTACAAAGTCGTATGAATCAAATTTTTCCTCGCATTCCTTTAAACTGCCTCTTAATTTTATTTCCTTATTCTTATTTAATAAATGGTAAGATAAATAATGTTTATCGCTTTCTATGTATACTATATCATG
>CAMWXM010000079.1 GCA_947178195.1 uncultured Ruminococcus sp. | reverse complement strand
CTTTTTATTTATTATACCATAATAATAAATATATGGCAACATAGCAATATGCCATTCCAATCTCTCAATACACCAGAGGAATATTCCTTCTTTTTGAAATGCTGATGGACTACAACAAAAATCCATACGACATTGAAACATCGAAAATCACTTTTGCTTAGGTCTATGAGAAGTGGTCGGCAGAGAAGTTTCCGACAATCTCGGACAGTAATGCCAAAGCATACAAAGCATCTTATAACTGCTGTACGGCTCTGCACGATAGAATATTCAAGGATTTGAAGCTCACTGACCTACAGGGTGTTGTGGACAACTGCTGAAAGAATTATCCCACACTCTGCAAGCTGAAAGTGCTGTCAAGTCAAATGTATGAGTATGCTATGAAATATGAAATCTGTATGAAGGACTACTCGGAGTATGTAGATATACTCAAATTCAAGGACAAGAACCCGAACAAGACAGACCGTTATCCTTTCAGCAAGCAGGAGATAGATGTCCTGTGGGTGCAGGAAAACAACATCTACGCTCAGATCGTTCTTATGCTGATATACAGCGGAGTGCGTGTGTCTGAGCTGCTTGATCTGAAACGTGAGAATGTCAATATCGAGGAACATTGCTTCAAGGTGGTGGAGAGCAAGACCGAGAACGGTATTCGTATTGTTCCGATACACGACAGGACTTATCCATTCTTCAAGAAATGGTATGAGGAGGGCAATGAGTATCTGCTCCATACTCCCGACGGCAAACACTTCATCTACCGCAATTACTGTGATTCCTACTGGACACCTGTTATGGAGCTGATTGGCTGCTCCAACAAGCCCCATGATACTCGTCACACCTGCATCTCTATGATGACCGAGAAAGAGGTATCGCCTACGCTTATCAAGAAGATTGTCGGTCATTCGAGAGCGATGTCGCTGACCGAGAAGGTCTATACGCATGTCAATGTTCATGAGCTTCTTAACGCAATCAATAAGATATGAGAAAATCCGCTGAGTTAGACATTCTCTCAGCGGATTTTATGTTTACCTAAATACGTTAATATGTATGATTCTATTATTATGCTTGAAAATTCAATATGAAATTTCTAAGCTCCAATTCTGTAAGCATGTATATGTCTTTAAAATAATAACCAATAAATTGTTCAAATCCCGGTGGTGTATAGTGTTTGCCTGATGATTCCAGTGCTTGAACATTTGCATGATAGAGCTTATTTTTGGATTGACTTCCTACAATTATGTAAGTGATGTTTTCTCTTGCGAATTTTGAAAAATCATCACTAAACAGTTCATCTAAAGATTCTCCTGATTTAGAATACAAAAAGGGAATAAACCAAAGACTGTGTATCATTTTTTTCTTAATAGATCTCATGGTTTTAGTGTCACTTATAGCACCATTTTTAAACTCAATAAAAAACCACTCGTTTTGCTGATTAATACATATAGCGTCAACTGCTGACAGTGGATCAAAACGGCAGCCTTTATTCAAACCAATCAGTTCTTTTCTATATTCCGTTATATCATCAAGCTTTATTGTATCAAGATTAATTTCCGAGTTATTAGGATACACATATTCATTGTTCTTGTCATCAAAAGAGGCGTTATGAATGTCAGAAATAAGAGATTTGCAATCTATATAATTGTCAATACAAGAACATATTATGTCTTTTAGCTTTATAAAATGTTCGTTTCTTATAGCTTTATGTGTCATCTTCGTCATGCTCCATATTGAACTTAAATTCACGATTAGCAATATCAATTGATCCTTTTACAAGATTCTGTTTTAATTCATCTGGATTATTGCCACAACATTTCATCACAAAACCTTTGTCGGTCGATTCAGGAATATAATAGTTTCCTCTATCTGAAATTTTATACTCTTTCATTAAGAAATCTAATGACTCAAGGAACTGGAAACTATGAGTTACAAGTAAAATAGTGAGGTCAAACTTTTTCTGAAGAATAACAATAAGCTCGGCGTAAATGATCTGCCATTCCGAGTGCAGATGAATTTCAGGTTCATCAAGAATAAGAACGTCTTTACGCTTTAAAACTCCACTTTCAAGAAGTCTCTCAATAAGAGCGAAAGATTTAAGTCCAGCTGAAATGTTTCTGAAATCAAAATCGACATTATTTTCGTGATAAAAGTATTTTCCGTTAATTATTTTGGTATCACCGCTATATGCCTGTTTCAGAACCTTCCTGACTCCCTCAAGGTCATTTTGGTTGAGAATTGAGTCGATAACATCTGTTGTTATGCCTCGAATCAAATCATTCTGTGCACTGATAATTGCTTCGATCACATTTTTTTCAAGCAGATTCATCTCATAGAACGTTCTGGTTCCCTGATTCAGCCAGTCCAAAGCAAATGGACTGTTGATATAGTATGCATTATGCTCGATTTCTTCTTCGATTTCGCACAAGCATTTCTGTTTTTTAAACACAATATTATTGCACTTACCGTCCCTGAATTCGCCGGATTCAACGCATTGGCTTCTGTTTTCTTTATTCACATTTTTAATTTGTCCGTTCATGACGGCATCAAAATAATTGAACACGATTTGGTTGATAATATCAGTGTTACTTGTATTCAAATACGTCAAAAGTGTCGAAATTTTTTCTTCTGACACCCTTACAGAAGTATTTTCTTCAAGAAATGCAATCAACTCTTCTGCGGTAAATTCACCCTCATGAAGTGCAATAAAGTCTTTCTGCCTATTCACAGCAATGACATCACTGATTGAATCAGTATTGCGACTTACAAACTGTCTGAGCTTACTTAGCTTTTCCATCACGAACTTATGCTGATGTACTGAAAAGCACCAAAGCGAAAGTCGCTGACCTTGTAACGCTGAAACTGGCATAAAAAAATCCGTCCCGAAAAACGGAACGGATTTCAGAAATTTTGCGATAAAGACCAAACAAAGACCAAATAATATTTGCAAGGTCTGAAAAGTGCCGTAAAATCGGCAAAATTGAGATAGTCTGATTATCTCTTTGAGAACTGAGGAGCACGACGAGCCGCCTTGAGACCATACTTCTTTCTTTCCTTCATACGTGGGTCACGTGTAAGGAATCCGGCTTTTTTAAGTGTCGGACGAAGCTCCTGATCGAATACGAGAAGCGCTCTTGAGATACCGTGTCTGATAGCGCCTGCCTGACCGGTAACACCGCCGCCTGCAACTGTACAAACAATGTCAAATTTTTCAGTTGTATCAGTTAATTCCAGAGGCTGACGAACGATAAGCTTGAGAGTTTCAAGACCAAAATAGTCATCAATATTTCTGTCGTTAATTGTTATACTTCCTGAACCCGGATACATTCTTACTCTTGCAACAGAATGTTTTCTTCTACCTGTTCCGTAGTAATATTTACTTTTTGATTCGTACATTTAAAGTCGCCTCCTTAAATTATAATGTATAAGCTTCAGGCTTCTGAGCCTCATGCTTATGCGCTGCATCTCTGTAAGTTCTGAGACGCTTTAACTGATTTCTGCCCTGTGTATTATTCGGAAGCATTCCGTTTACAGCGATCATCATAGCCTTTTCCGGTTTTGTTTCCATTAATTCTTTGTAAGATACTGATTTCAGACCGCCGATCCAGCCTGTATGCCAGTAATATTTTTTATTTTCAAGCTTCTTACCTGTTAATACAGCCTTTTCACAGTTAATGATAATTACGTGATCTCCGCAATCCACATGCGGAACGAAAGTCGGTTTATGTTTACCTCTTAAAATGTGAGCTGCCTGAGCTGCCACACGTCCCAGCGGTTTTCCTGCTGCGTCTAAAACATACCATTTACGGCTTATTTCAGCAGGCTTTGGCATATAAGTTGACATATAAATATCCTCCATAATTTTATTTTTGTCAGCTTCAACCGAATGGGTCATTTCGGTTTTTTGCGATAACATTCGCAAGATATGCTATGCTTCTGACATTACGAATAATATTATATCAAATTAAAAACAGCTTGTCAAGACCGAATATCCCGATTTTTTAATTTATATCCCTGTTACGCTCGTTTTCTCTTTGTTTTTCTCTATTTCTCTTGTTTTCTTGGATTTCATTTCATTTTTATAAAAAGGCAAAGCAGTATCAATTGCTTATAAAATATAGCGATCCAATAAAAGTTTGTTCTGCAAGCGGCAAGAGCAAGATCATTCTCATCAGGGTAAAGCCATAACTTGAGAACAAATACCGCTGTAGTTCAAACTTTTATTGGATCGCTATAGCAGCTTTCAGGCATATTGTGCCGTAAGCTAAGTTAAGACAGCGCCACATCAGAAACGCCTACCATTAAATGCAGCGCTGCCATAAGCTTCAGAATTATTAAAAATTATTCAAATCACGAAAAATACCAATAATCAAATTCTAATTCATCACTGAACAGGAAATACAGATCCTGCTCACCGCTTATGCTGTCTACAGGAACAGTAATTTCTTCCATCTGTCCGCCAGCAGGAACTTCAACATATCCTATTGCAGTTCCTGTAGGACTCTTTGTGCATACTTTAATAGCCGCACCATTTTTAGAAGAAGCTTTTACTGTAATATTCTTAACGCCGTTGCTTATATTAACGCCGCTGATCTTAATCCAGTCACCCTTTGAACCTGAAACAGTAGTATTGCCAAGACCGCTTACTGAAATTCCATTTGACTGATTTGACATATTTTCAGCTTGAATTGTCTGATATGGGTTTACTGTTTTAAGTTGTTCGACTCCTGTCATAGTACCTGTAGCTGAAAGAGCAGTACCGTTTACGGTTATTTTATCAACCTGCGGACTTCTGTAATCGCCTTTAATTCCAAGTGCATTCTTTACAGTACGAGCGTGATAGAAAAGATAATTCTGACCGTTAAAAGTAACTATTGAATGATGGTTATTTCCCCAGTTACCGCCGTATTCGCCGCCTATATAATCGCCGGGGCTCTTGAACATCTGACCACCATAGGTGTATGGTCCAAGAGGATTATCGCTTACCATATACTGAATGGCAGCGCCGTTAAGACCATAGGGATTACCATCTGTATTGAAGTTTGAGCAATATGTGTAGTAATACTTGTCGCCGATTTTATTGATTCCGCCGTCCTCAAAGAGGTATGGAGCGTCAATCGTTACAGGAGTACCGTCCAGACTTAACATATCATCAGAAAGCTTTGCGATACGAGCAGTTTTTGGATGTGCCCATTCATTGTTTGGATTACCACCACCGAAAGCAAGGTAACCTGTACCATCATCATCAACCATTACAGCCGGGTCGAACAACCACGCAACATCTGCACAATTCGGTGTAGATTTTGTAACAATAGCCCCTCCAAGTTCATCCTTCCATGGTCCGGTAGGACTGTCTGAAGTAAGAACGCCAATACTGCTTGCGTTGTTACAGAAATAGAGGAAAAATTTTTCCTTGCCATTTATTTTTTTATGAGCTGCACAAGGCGCCCATGAATTATTCGCCCATTTTGCGACACCGTTAGAACCTGCAACATTTATAATACCATGGTCGGTCCAGTTTACCATATCGTCGGAAGAAATACAGTTGATCTGATTGATTTTTGAAAAAGTGTTTTCACCAATACTGCCATCGCTGTTATACTCATAGATATCATTGGTCATGTAAACATAAACTCTGCCATTATACTCCATAACACCGGGGTCTGCGCCGTAACGCTGTGTATAAAGCGGATTGTTATCGCCTTCCTTTTTGTAGCTGGAATTATAAGTGATACCAGAGAAAAGCTTTTCCATAGCTGCCGTATCAATCGGTGGGATTACTGGTTCTACAATAGGGAATTTGGTAATTTTCTTTGTAAGGAACTGCTGAAGGTATAATGCATCGTCTGCCTCAACAGCAGTATTCTGATCAACGTCTGCAGCAATTTCTGCTGCTTTGCTGTCAAAGCCGTTTTTCATACCTCTTTTTAAAAGTATAAAGTCAAACACATTTAATTTGCCATCAAAATTCACATCGCCTAAAATAATTTTTTTGGATTCTCCTGCGCCAAGTATACTTGTTCCGCCCACTGCCCCGATAACCTCGTCAATATAGAAATTATTGGTAGTTTCCGCAGTTTCAACATATATCTGCATATCCGAAGCGTCATCAGGGATCTTATAATTTTTATTTGCAAGTTGTACCCATTCGCCTTTTATTGCAGTGGCTTCCGCTATTGTGGAATACTGGGTCTCTCCTGCCCCGTCGGTATACTGGAGCTTCAAGTAAAATTTATTCGTTGAGTCGCCGTCAAAATACATAACGTTTGCGCTGAAGCTGTATTCCGTACCCGAAACAAAAGCTTTCGGATTTAATTTTTTTGACGCACCGTTCCATGATGCTGTTCTGTTCTGGACAAGCAAGGATTCGCTGCCTACATAAGATGTTCTGCCGCTTGTTATTATTTCAGCTGCACCTCTTGCGTCCCAGTCGCAGAGGTCGCCTTCAAAGCCGTCTGCAAAATACCAACCATATTCGTTTGGTTCAACAGGTTTTTCCGGTTCGTCTGAAAGAGACACCACAAAAGTGGATACGCTTTCTGCCGGAAGCTGTGCAAAAAAGCTGTCGCCATTATATTCAAGATTCAATGTCTGAGCAAGATTTTCATTAGCCGAGGTTCTGTAACGATCAACATTTGAAATGCTCTCACCACTTAATGAAAATTCCTGCGAATATCCTTCGGTGCCTTTGTTTACTGCTACAATAGTCACCTTATCGCCGTCTTTATATGCTGAAACATAAACATCTTTGTTTGGTTGTTCAGTTACATCAACACGTACTGAACCAGGACGTACATATTTTGAATACTGCGCCATACAGTAACCACGCTTACTGATATTGCCGTCCTCGGTCATAAGACCATAGCTTCTGCGGATATACCACCATGTATATGCGCTCATGTTTCCTACGACCATAGCATTATGTATATTTTCCGCTACCTGTATAGCTTCGGGATAGCGGTTAGCAGAATCGGCATCGCTGTTTGGAACATAAACTTCTGTCATCCAGATTTCTTTACCCGAATTTTCAAGTTCAGGATAATCCATCCATTCCCTTGTAGTACCGTACATATGAGTACCAAATAAATCACAGTTTGCCATAGCTTTACTGTTATTAAGTATCTTTTTGTAAAATTTCTTTCCGCCGTCTGCTACCCATGAAGCATTTTCAGGAGCATACTGGAAAGACTCTGGTGACATAAGTCTTGTACTTGTTATCTTATCTCCATAGTTTGCAATAAAATCGGTAGTTTCATCTGTTGACCAGTAGGTCCATTCGGAAGCATAGTCAGGCTCGTTCTGAACTGATATTGAATAAAGGTCAACACCATTATTTTTCATGTAAGTACCGAAATCATTAAGGTGCTGTGCATAAGCGGCATAATTTGATTTCGGAAGATGCAACTTACCATTGCTTCCCCCTGATTCTGCAAGATTTGCAGGCGGTTCCCACGGCGACGCAAAAATAGTAACACCCATTTTTGTCGCAGCCTGTGCCGTCGGAAGAGCCTTATTCCACTGAGTCTTGTCGGGATTTACGAACACACGCAGTATAGTGAGTCCGAGTTCATCTGTTCCGTTTCCAAAAGCTTTTTGTCTCTGAGCCGCAGTCAGATCACCGCCTTTGTCCATTGTCCATTCAGGGTGATTGATACCGCCAAAGCCACGGATAGTCTGATATTCCTTTGAGATATCAACAACTGCTGTGCTTGCCGCTTCGACCTTCTTCTCTGGAAGTACTGTTCCGACTCCCAATAGCATTGCCGCTGCGGTTACTGCCGCAGAAATCTTATTTACTATTCTATTCATTTTTAATCCACTACCTCCTAAAAAACCTCAGCCTTGACAACAATTCTGATTAATAAGTCAAGGCCCTGGTTTTACTATATTTCCAAAAGTTATATAAACATATTATAGTTATTATGCCTTAAAAACGGCTCTTACAAAGTTATAAATGTGCGCATGAATACTGTTATCGCCGTGATATCCACCGTTGACATAGTGCCAGATATGAGGAACATCGTTCTTTGTAAAATTATCATGGTAATTTTTAGGATTATCATAAACAACAGTATCATTGCTACCAGCCGTAATAAACAGAAGTGACGGAGCTTCTTTTTCAGAATCCCACTTAAAGCTTCCTGTTACTCCGGGTGCTGGACATATTGCTCCTACATATCCGAACAAGTCGGCACGCTGCATACCTATAAGGAGAGCCTCTCTGCCGCCCATGGAAAAGCCTGTAATAGCAGTATTTTCTCTTCCTGTCTTAACGCTGTAAGTTTGTTCTATATAAGGCATAAGGTCTTTTGTAAGGTCGTTTATAAAGTTGTCGTATGCTGCATTGTTTTCATCGTCCATAGCTGTACAGCTGTCCTGAGTTGCGCTAGAATAAACGTATGGGAATACGACTATCATATCTTCAGCCGCACCTTCAGCAATAGCGTTTCCGATGATCTGACGTGTATACATAGTATCGTTGCCTTTTATGATCATTCTGTCCTGGTTCTCCCAATAACCATGAAGAACGTAAAGTACAGGATATTTCTTGTCCTGCGAATAGTTTGCAGGAAGCAGAATATTATAAGGCTTATCACGTTTGCATGTTGTGGAGTAATATGTTCCTGATTTTACCGTGCCATACTGAACTTCGGCTTTTTCTTGTTTGGAATCGGCAGTTTCAAACTCGGTAACGTTTTTCTGAACTATGGGAGTATATTCCGACATTGTTCGCATTTCAGCTACAGGAGGCATTGGCGGAATACATACTGGAAATTCACTTATTTTCTTTGTGAGAAATTGCTGAATATATTCAACGTCTGCCGTATCTATAGTGGTACTCTGATCAACGTCCGCTGCAATTGCCTGAGCCTTGCTTTCAAAACCGTTTTTTATACCTCTTTTTAAAAGTATAAAGTCAAACACATTTAATTTGCCGTCAAAATTCACATCACCTAAAATAATTTTTTTGGATTCTCCTGCACCAAGTATACTTGTTCCGCCCACTGCCCCGATAACCTCGTCAATATAGAAATTATTAGTAGTTTCCGCAGTTTCAACATATATCTGCATATCCGAAGCGTCATCAGGTATCTTATAATTTTTATTTGCAAGCTGTACCCATTCGCCTTTTATTGCGGTCGCTTCCGCTATTGTGGAATACTGGGTCTCCCCTGCCCCATCGGTATACTGAAGCTTTAAGTAAAATTTATCCGTTGAGTCGCCGTCAAAATAAACAACGTTTGCGCTGAAGCTGTATTCCTTGCCCGGTTCAAAGGCTCTTTTATTCAGTGATTTTGACGCACCGTTCCATGCCGATTCTCTTTTTTGTACTAATAAAGCCTCGTTACCTACATAAGCCGTTTTACCGCTTGTCATTATTTCAGTCGCACCTCTTGTGTTCCAGTCGCAGAGGTCACCTTCAAATCCGTCGTCAAAATACCAGCCGTATTCGTTTGGTTCGATAGGCTTGACTTCGCCACTCTGATAGTTGCTACCGTCTCCCCATTCCGACTGAGGAATCATAGAAGTAAGGGTTGTATAAGCGGCTTTAGGCTGATTATCCTTATCGTAAAGAAGAGCATTGCTCCCTTCCTTCAGCCACGAATTAGCGTCGTTAGGACCCCAGATTGCAACAAGAGTCACACGACCGTCAGACTGTGGATTTTTATTCCAATCCATAGCAGCTTGGAAGATTGCCTTATATTTGTCAGCCTGTTCCTGTAAGCTGTACTTACCATTTTCAAGAGATATATCAAGCTCTGTTACCTGAACATCGCAGCCAATGGAAAGGTATTTTTTCATAGCCTCGATATATGAGTCTGTTCCGGCAAAACCTGTTGCGTTAGCCGGTACGTGGGACTGCATTCCTACACCGTCAAGAAGTTCTTTCTGATAAAGGTTTTTACACATATTGTATATGCAGTCACGTTTGTGATCCCAGTATTCGTTATAATCGTTGTAGTAAAGAGCGCATCCCTCAGGAGCATATTTTCTTGCATAAGTAAAAGCTTTTTCCACAAAGCTGTTATCTCCGTAAACCTGCACCCAACCAGACTTACCGCCTTCAGCATAGTTATCACCGGGTTCTCTTGCACCGCCAAAATTAGCGGTTCTGTTGGAATCATCGCTGATACATTCGTTGGCAACGTCGTATGCATAAAGATTTACCGATGGGTACTGTTGTTTTATCGCCGCAAACATATTTTTTATGTAACTTTCCATTCTCTGATCCATTACAGAAGATGATACCCAATTTCCATTTGCATTAAAATTTTCTTTAAAAAACCATACGGGAGTCTGACTGTGCCATACAAAGGTATGACCTCTCACAGCAATATTATTCTGAGCGCAGAAGTCCATGATGGCAGCCGCATTGTTCAAGGAAACTGCAATATTTGTACCGCTGCACTGTGACTGAACAAGTGTTGAGTCCGGTTTAAATTCGTTTTCACATTCAATACTATTGTAGTCCTTAATAATATTTGCGGTAATTGCAGAATTTTTTACTGTTCCGCCGTTTAAAATATTACCCACTCTGAAATACGGCGCAAATTCGTCTTTCAAGCCTTTTTCAGCGGTTGCGGCATAAACCACGTCCTCACTTTGCTCAGAGGTTATATTAACATCGTCAAAGCTAAAATCATTTACGCTGTCGGTAGTGATTGTAAGCTTAAATTCACAGCTGTTTTCAGGTGCTATATAGTCGGCTGAGATTTCCGTCCATTCTCCGCCTGTAACATTTTTTTCAGCAAGCTGAACTGTTGTTTCTTCGCCTGTTTCCGAATCTATACACAAAAGCGAAATACGGAATTTTTCATCTGTACGGCTGTAAACCCTGACGCTGTAGCTATATTCCACACCGCCGTACAAGTAAAATCCCTTAGATGAGCTTGCTCCGTCCGAAGCCGACCTACGGCCCGAAACCACCATTCCTCTTGTACCGCCAAAGCCCTTATCGTTTTCGGCAATGATTTTTACAGTATCTGCATTTCCGTACCAGCCGTCGTAATTGACCTCGAAATCATTATAAACAGCAGATTCCGCAAAGGTTTTGCTGCTGAGCTTAGGAATATATGAAATCATTCCTGCGCAGCACACTGCAGCAGTAAGTCCTGCCGCAATTTTTTTAAAATTCATTATAAAACTCCTCCTTACAGCTGTATCATTTTTTATCTGTCTGACTTTAATTAGTAGTATTATATCATAATTTTTTTCCACTGTATATCACATTTGTAATGTATTTTGTAAAATCATGATATTTTTTTTAAAAAAATATAGGATTCCGAGCTTGTTCTCATAGAATTTCAGAATAAATTTCCTGTGAAGGCAGGCTTTGAGCGTACCATAAAATAAATATTGAATAATGTTAAAAAATGTGGTATTATAATATTATAGTATGATAAAATTATAGATAGCATTGCAG
>CAMWXM010000078.1 GCA_947178195.1 uncultured Ruminococcus sp. | reverse complement strand
CTAAAAAATTGATAATTTTGTAAAAAAGGGTATTGAAATATTTTATGTTTTGTATTATAATATTTTCAGTATGCTACTTAATTTATATCTAGAATTTTTTAAAAGGTGATCTACTGCCTTTAAATCTGTGTTTATCACCGAAAAAAATTCGTAATTAGTATTTCAATTTGTTTATACTTGGAGGTATTTTATGATTTCAGCAGGAGATTTCAGAAACGGCGTTACATTTGAACTTGACGGAAATGTTGTTCAGGTTATTGAATTTCAGCATGTTAAGCCGGGTAAGGGAGCCGCTTTTGTAAGAACAAAATTCAAAAACGTTATTACCGGAGCAGTGGTTGAACGTTCGTTTAACCCTACAGAAAAATATCCTACGGCTTTTATTGAAAGAAAGGATATGCAGTATTCCTACAGCGACGGTCAGCTTTATTATTTTATGGATACGGAAACTTATGAACAGGTTCCTATCGGGGAAGATATTCTCGGTGACAATTTTAAATTTGTCAAGGAAGAAATGATCTGTAAAATATGCTCATATAAGGGTAATGTTTTTGCAGTTGAGCCGCCGACATTCGTTGAACTGGAAATTACTGATACAGAACCAGGTGTTAAGGGCGATACGGCTACTAATGCCACAAAACCGGCAACTCTTGAAACTGGTGCAGAAGTAAGAGTTCCTTTGTTTATAAATCAGGGGGATAAGATCCGTATCGATACAAGAACAGGCGAATACATGGAAAGAGCATAATAATTTAATATCAATAATATTATTGAAGGAGGGCATATTTATGGGTCTGAGTGAAAAAATGTCTTATTTAAAGGGACTGCTGGATGGTCTTGAGATCGACACATCTACAAAGGAAGGAAAGCTTCTTGTTCAGATAACCGAGGTTATGAACGAAATGGTCGAAAGCGTTGATGATCTTCAGTCACAGGTCGACGATCTTACAGAGCTTTGCAATATACTTGATGAGGATCTTGGCGGACTTGAAGAGGATTTTTATGAGTGCGACTGTGATTGCTGTGACGATGATTGTGATTGCGAAGATGACGATTATGAATATGATTTTGACGAAGATGACGAGCTTTACGAAGTATGCTGTCCTGTTTGCGGAGAAACAGTAATTCTCGATGAAGACATGTTGGACGATGGTTCTATAGAATGTCCTGGCTGCGGTGAAAATCTTGAATTTGATTACATTGACGACAGTGATTTTGACGATGATGACGATCAGATCGATGAAATGGATTTTTAACAGAATTTGCTTTGCATACCGCCATATAATGTCTGTCATTTTCGGCAGACATTTTTATTGCAGGGACAATGTCTGAAGTAAATTGTTGGCTTGAATTTTTTGTTTTTCCTCTTTATTTTATGAGATTTTTATGATATAATATATACATGGCATCGATGTACAGAGAATCGTCAGGGGATATTTGCATGCCATAAATTAATTTTTTGCACGGTGTTTTTTACCTTGTGCGCAGTTACATGATAAATTTAGGAGTAGATGAAATGTCGGAAATGTCATTTAATGAATTGAAAAGAAAAGCGCTTGAAAAATATTTCGGAAGAATGAATGAGCGTCAGAAAGAAGCTGTATTTGCTGTGGACGGTCCCGTATTGGTTCTGGCAGGAGCAGGGAGCGGAAAGACTACAGTTATTGTAAACCGCATAGCTAATATGATAAATTTCGGCAGCGCATACGATAACGATGCGTATCAGGGGGATTCTGACGATTGCAGGGCTTTGAAAGAGTATATAGACGGAGGCGAGCTTTCTAAAGATGAACTCAGAGAAATTATTGCCGTAAACCCGATAAAGCCCTGGAGTATTCTTGCAATCACTTTTACCAATAAGGCGGCAGGAGAGTTGAAGGAGCGATTGTCGGATATGCTTGGGGCAGACGGAGAAGGGCTTCAGGCGGCGACCTTTCATTCGGCATGCGTAAAAATTTTAAGACGTGATATTGAAAAGCTCGGATATGGCAGCAGCTTTACTATTTATGATTCAGATGACAGTCAAAGAGTCGTTAAGCAATGTATGAGCGAGCTTGATATATCTGAAAAGGCGTTTCCGCCGAAATCAGTAATGGCTGTGATAAGCATGGCTAAGGATGAGCTTAAAGAACCGGAAGATATACTTGAAAAAGCTTACGGCGATTATAGAAAGACGGCTATTGCCAAAATTTACAGCCTTTATCAGAGAAAGCTTTTTGCTTCAAACGCAGTTGATTTTGATGATATTATAAAGCTTACCGTTAAGATTCTTTCAGATTTCCCTGAAACGCTGGATTATTATCAGAATAGATATAAATACATTATGGTTGACGAATATCAGGATACTAACCATGCTCAGTTCCGTCTTGTAAGCCTTTTGTCAGCCAAGAGAAATAATATCTGTGTTGTGGGTGATGACGACCAGAGTATATATAAATTTAGAGGCGCTACGATTGAAAATATTTTAGGTTTTGAAAAGGTATTTCCGGGCAGCAGAGTTATAAGACTTGAACAGAATTACCGTTCGACACAGAATATTCTGGACGCTGCAAACGGTGTTATCAAAAATAATCAATCAAGAAAAGAAAAAAATCTATGGACTGATGCCGGAAAAGGTGAGCCAATCTACTGGTATAAGGCTCAGGACGAACGTGATGAAGCACAGTTTGTTGCGTCTAAGATATTGGAAGCGGTCAAAGAGGGCGGAAAGTTTTCCGACAGCGCCGTTTTGTACAGAATGAACGCCCAATCAAACCTTATTGAACAGGCATTCGTGAAAAGCGGTATACCTTATCGTGTTTATGGCGGTATGCGCTTTTATGACCGCAAGGAAATAAAGGATATAACGTCATATATGGCTGTTATTAATAATAATAACGATACTTTGCGTATGCGCAGAATTATCAACGAACCGAAAAGAGGTATAGGCGACAGTACTCTTAATATATTGTCGGATATAACAAACGACCTTCATTTGAGCTATATTGAGGTAATGCGGAATGCGGACGATTACCCTATGCTTTCTAAAAAATCCGATGCAATGAAGCGAACAGCAAGCATGTTTGACAGTCTCATTGAATCTGCTGAAACAAAAGGACTTGACGAATTTTTTGATGAGCTTCTTTCAAAAACCGGATATCTTGAATATATGAAAAGTCTCGGCGATGAGGGAATTACCAGAATGGAAAATATCAATGAGCTTAAATCTACGGTCATTGCCTATATGAATGACGCTGAAGAGCCGTCGCTTAACGGATTTCTGGAGGAAATTGCACTTTATACCGACCTTGATAAGATGGATTCCGGCGATGACGCAGTTACAATGATGACAGTGCATTCGGCAAAAGGACTTGAATTTGAAAATGTTTTTGCTGTGGGAATGGAAGATGGGATTTTTCCAAGCGGTAGATCCTTTGACAGCGAAGAAGATATGGAAGAAGAAAGACGTCTGGCTTATGTTGCAATAACAAGAGCCAAGAAAATGCTTTATCTTTCAAGCGCTTCTCAGAGAATGCTTTTCGGCTCGACACAGCGTAATTTTACTTCGAGATTTATTAAAGAAATAGATAAAAGTCTTATTGATAAGCATGATAATACCATTGTGGATCATACCGATAAACCGCCTGTACATGAGGTAAGATCAATGACTCTTCAGCAGCAGCTTGCTCAGAGTAAAAATAAATCGAAAAATACTTCTGAATTAGTAGAGTATTCTGTTGGCGAAAGAGTTAAACATAATATTTTTGGCGAGGGTACGATTTTGAGCGTGAAAAAAATGGCGAGCGATGCTATGCTTGAAATTGCTTTTGAAAAGGTCGGAACTAAAAAAATTATGGCTACCTTTTCTAAGCTTACTAAATTGTAATTTGATTGTAATTTAAACCGGCAGAAAAACTTGGTTTTTGGTTTTTCTGCCGGTTGAAAATTATTTGAAAATAACTCATTATTTCTCAATTTTCACTTTCATATTTTCAGGATATGGACAGCTGTGGCTGAAATGTTTTCATGTTTTTTAGTTTATGATATTGTTTATTCTTTTTAGTAATTGATAAGAAGTACCATTTTTTTGTGCAAATTTAACAAAAAGCATAATTTGAAAATAAAAAATATAAAGCGTTATTGACTTTTTGAGAAAAGTGTAGTATTATAAATATAGATGTTTGTTACGCTGGGTTAAAAGCAGGTGAAAAAATGAGAATATTTGATGGATGTAATGTTACGATCGATTTTGAAAGAATTTTAGACCATATTTTTGAGGTATTTGACGAGGTTATTTTTGTAGATAAAAATATCAACAGATTATATGAAATAAAGTCAAGCGGAAGATTTGGTATTTTAAAAGAATCTGATAACGCTATGGAGGTTTTTGAAGAATTCAGAGACTCTGTTTTTCCTGAGGATAAAAAAGTGTTTGAGGCTTTTAATCCTTTTGCAGGTAAAATTTTTTCTTCAGAAATACGCTGTAAAAATAACGCCGGAGAGTATAGATGGTGTTATGTAAACATGATCCCTGTAAACGGTGATTCATTTTTTGCAATGTTTATAGATATGGCTCGCAGCGCAAATGATGGCATAAAAGCTAAAAACAAATATCTTAAAAAACAGATTTCAGCGGATTATGAGCTTAAAGTTCTTAAACAAAAATATATGGCTATTCTGAATCATGTTCAAGTTATGGCTGTTGAAATTGACTTGAATGAGGAAACAATTTCCATAAATTCTAATTTGGAAAATAAATTTCTTTTCGGTACTAATTATGTCAATACTATAGAAGAATTTAAAAAGACTGATTTGATGCATGAAGATGATAAGGGGTTCTTTGATTCGATAAGGGAAAAGCTTGAGCATGTAAGATATGCCAATATGAATATTCGTGTGAAAAATATTGACGGTCAGTTTTTTAATTGTTCTATGAATCTGTACGGAGTTTATGATAATGGCGGCAAGTTGCGCTCTATTATCGGAGCGGCAACCGAAGTTCATGATGCAGATTGCGAAGTTAAAATGAAGCCGGAGGCTAATGAGCTTGACAGCTGGACTGGTCTGTTGAATGGTCTGGCTTTTTGTAAAAGAATTGAAAAGCTTCTTAAAAGCAGCCAATCTGAGAAATATGCCCTTATAGTGTTTGATATTGAACATTTTAAATATGTAAACGAGGTATATGGACTGAAGTTCGCTAATGACGTTATTAAATATATTGGATTTAATCTGAAAAATATGTTCGACGGTACTAAAAATCTGACAGTAAGGTTTTTAAATGATTACTTTGGCGTTTTTGTGGAATATGCGGACGATGACGAATTAAATGATACAATTAAAAATATCAATTCAAAAATTACATATTATAATGATATAAAGCTTAAATATGCTTATGGCGTTTACAAGGTGACCAACAAGCTTTTACCGTCAAGGCTTATCTGCGATTATGCGAATATGGCGAGAAAATCGGTTAAGGGTAATTATCTTAATCATGTTGCATTTTACAGCGAAAGCATGAAGCAGCGTATTATTGAGGATATAAACATTGAAAACGATATGGAAACGGCTCTTGATGAACGGCAGTTTTTGATGTATCTTCAGCCTAAATATAATATCCGTACCGCAAAAATTGTTGGTGCGGAGGCTTTGGTTCGCTGGGAGCATCCGTTAAAAGGTATTATAAGACCGAATATGTTTATTCCTTTGTTTGAAAAAAATGGTTTTATTATGCAGCTTGATACGTTTATCTGGGAAGAAGCCTGCCGTGTCATAAAAAAATGGTCGGATAATGGTGAAGCCCCTATTCCGATTTCAGTTAATGTATCGAGAATAAATGTTTCAAACCCTCAGCTTGTTAGTATTCTTGACAGTCTTATTGAGAAATACGGCATTGAGAAAAAATATCTGGAGCTTGAAATTACTGAAACGGTTTATTATGATGACCAGGTAAGCCTTATGAAAACTCTTTCTAAGCTTAAACAGGCTGGGTATACTTTACTTATGGATGATTTTGGCTCGGGATTCTCGTCCCTTAGTATGCTTGAAAATACGCCTTTTGACGTTCTAAAAATTGACAGAAGCTTTTTCAATGAAAAAATGATAACTGATAAGGGTAAAAAAATCATACGTTATACGATACGCCTTTCAAATGATATTGGGCTTAATATAGTTGCTGAAGGGGTGGAGACTAAAGAACAGGCGGATTATCTGCTCCAGTGCGGCTGTTGTGTGGCACAGGGTTATTATTACTCTAAACCGGTTACATTGGAAGAATTTGAAAGAATAATAGGATATACACATTAAAGCAGTACTTTTGTACTGCTTTTTTGCTTGAAAAATACAAAGAAGTTGTTATCATAGGAAGAATTCACGGAAAGATGAATGCATATGCCTATGAGAACAACTTCTAAATAAAAAACTCCAAGCATATAATTTACAAAAAGTGTATTGGAGTGAGTTAATTGAAAGGGCAGCCGAATGACCGAGCAGTAATTTTAGGACAATATATATTGGAGAATAATGCCACAGTAAGAGCGGCGGCAAAAAAATTCGGAATAAGCAAAAGTACAGTGCATAAGGACGTAAGTGAAAGACTGCCGAAGATCCAACCGCAGCTTTATCCTGAAGTAAAAAAGATCCTTGAACAGAATAAACGTGAACGCCATATCAGAGGCGGAATGGCAACGAAAATGAAATATGAAAAGATGAAAAAACTGCGGTGAAGCATACCGCAGTTTTTATTTATATTAAAGCAGAGAAAAGTTTTGCTTCCCAAAAGCTTTTCTGAAGGGAGCATTGAAGCGCCACTTTTGGAAAGCTGCTTCAAAACTGAATATCTGCTTATTTTAGTTTATGCAGAAATTTTAAAATTGCGACAAGGAAATTAAAGGAAAAATTATAAAATCCTATTGCAATAATTTTTTTATTATGATAAAATATTATTTAGAGAATAAAAAATGTGAACAGGCTTTTATCGGCGAAAAAAGAAGGGAATTATAATGGATAATGATATATGCTACATAATAGAAATTACTAATGACGACAGTTTATACTACGTGTATAATAAAAGGATAGTACTTCATAATTCAGATATGGCAAAAAAATTTACAACAATGAAACAGGCATATAATTATTATAAAAATTCTGAATATTATAAAGGTGAACAGATTTGCCGTATTGTAAAATATAACAAAAAGACCGACCAGATTATATATTGATGTCGTTCTGAAAAAAATGCACCCTGATTTTTCAGGGTGCATTTTTTTATTATTCCTTGTTTTTCTTGTTCTTCTTTTCTTCTTTTCTTTGTCTTATCATTTCCATACGTTCAGCATTCTGAGCCGCCTTAGCAGCTTTTGCCTGTTCGGTAAGGGTGATATTTTCTTGGATAGCCGCAATTTTTATACGAAGCTTACTTTTGTCGCCGCCTGTTTCAATCACAACCGTATCTTCAGTTTTTTTAACCACAATACCAACGATGCCTCCGATAGTCAGAATCTCATCGCCGATCTGAACGTTTTCACGCATAGCCTTAGCTTCATTGTCTTTTTTCTTTTGCGGTCTTATAAGAATAAAATAGAAAACTACAACAATAAGGATCAGCGGTCCGAATGTTGTCAGAAGCATTGCCGATGTGGACTGATTCTGTTGTTCCTGAGCAGCCATAAAAATTAAATTATGCATTTTATTATTCCTCCAAGCTTATTTAGAATTGATATATTCGTCTATGGACTTTGCGGCAGTTTTGCCTGCTCCCATAGCAAGAATAACTGTTGCGGCTCCTGTTACGGCATCTCCGCCGGCATAAACGCCCTCTTTAGTGGTAAGCATATCTTCGTTGACCACAAGACAGCCACGTTTGTTTGCTTCAAGTCCGCTTGTAGTAGTTCTTATAAGCGGATTTGGTGAAGTACCGATTGACATAATAACAGTATCAACTGCTAAATCGTAATTTGAGCCTTCAATCGGCACAGGACTCCTTCTGCCACTTTCGTCAGGTTCTCCCAATTCCATTTTAATACATTCCATAGCACAGACTCTTCCGTTTTCATCAGCTTTTATTTTAACAGGGTTGTTGAGATTCAAGAATTCAACACCTTCTTCTTTAGCATGATGAACTTCTTCTTTTCTTGCCGGCATTTCTGCCTCAGAACGTCTGTAGACTATGTATACATGCTCAGCGCCCATTCTCAGCGCACTTCTTGCAGCGTCCATAGCAACATTTCCGCCGCCTACTACCGCTACTGATTTTGATTTGATGACCGGTGTTGCGTAATCGTCAAGATAGCCTTTCATAAGGTTGATTCGTGTAAGGTATTCGTTGGCAGAACATACGCCTATAAGGGATTCTCCTTCGATTCCCATAAATCTCGGCAGTCCTGCTCCAGAGCCTATAAATACCGCCTCAAAGCCCATACCCATAATTTCATCAACAGATAAAACCTTTCCAATTACCATATCCTGCATAATTTCTACGCCCAAGTCACGCAGCTTCTGTATCTCCTGCTGTACGATAGCCTTAGGAAGTCGAAATTCCGGAATACCGTACATGAGAACTCCGCCGGCAGTATGGAATGCTTCAAAAATCGTTACCTGATAGCCCAGCTTTGCCAGGTCTCCTGCACATGTAAGACCGGCAGGACCTGCACCGATAACAGCGACCTTATGTCCGTTTGGTTCAGGTTTTGATGCGGCAGTACTGCCATTTTTCATCATATAATCAGCAACGAATCTTTCAAGACGTCCGATTGCGACCGGTTCATTTTTTATACCTCTTACGCATTTTCCCTCACACTGGTTTTCCTGAGGACAGACTCTTCCGCAAACGGCTGGAAGAGAGTTTGTAGAGGTAATTATCTCATAAGCTTTTTCAAAATTGCCCTCTGCTACCTGAGCGATAAATTCAGGGATTCTTACGCTTACAGGACAGCCTGTAACGCAGGGTTTATTTTTACAGTTGAAGCAGCGTGAAGCTTCCTCCATTGCCATTTCTTTTGTATATCCAAGGGTTACTTCCTCAAAATTTCTTGCTCTGACTTTTGGGTCTTGTTCGGGCATAGTAACCTTATTTGGCGCCATATTTGCCATTTTCTAATTCCTCCGATTTAATTATTTTATATTGTCTGCATTATTTAGTGTTACCTTAACATACGGCAGTCGTGTTCCTGCTCTCTGTATGTGGAATTTCTCTTCATAAGCTCGTCAAAGTCAACCTGATGACCGTCAAAATCAGGACCGTCAACACAGGCATACTTTATTTCGCCGCCTACAGTTACACGGCAGCCGCCGCACATTCCCGTACCGTCTATCATAATAGGATTAAGGGAAACTATGGTTTTTATTTCATAAGGCTTAGTGACCGCACATACAAACTTCATCATAGGAACAGGTCCTATTGCAATAACGGCGTCATATTTGCTGCCTGATTCGATTTTTTCTTTAAGGGCGTCGGTAACAAAGCCTTTTTTGCCGTATGTTCCGTCGTCAGTGCAGATGGTAAGGTCATTACACTGCTTTTTAAATTCTTCCTCTAAAATAATAATGTCCTTGCTTCTGAAGCCGGCGATAACGTCCACCTCGATACCCTTTGAAAAAAGTTCCTTAGCCTGAGGATAAGCGATAGCGCAGCCTACGCCGCCTCCGATAACACATACCTTTTTTGCGTTTTCGTCAATATGGGTAGGGATACCCAAAGGTCCTGCAACGTCCAAAAGCGCATCGCCTTCTTCCATAGAAGCAAGCTGCTCCGTTGAAACTCCTACAATCTGAGCGATAATAGTGATCGTACCCTTTTCACGGTCGTAATCGGCGATAGTAAGCGGAACTCTTTCTCCCTTTTCATCAATTCTGAAAATAATAAATTGTCCTGCCATTGCTTTTTTTGCAATAAACGGAGCTTCTATCTCCAATAAGACAACCGAAGGATTAAGCATACGCTTAGTAACTATTTTAAACATATTATTCTTCTCCTTTACGAATAAGAACCTGTCCTTATCGGATACTGCACCTGTACTTTCCTATAACAACAGATCCTGAATTAATAAAACTATTCTGAAAATATTCGATAAGATATATTATAGCATAATAATATGGCTTTTGCAAGTTTTTTTCAAAATTATGGTTGATGAAAAATTTTATGTGAGTAATTTTTAATTATATTCAACCTGATAATCGCTTGACATGACACAAGACTCCATTCGGCAGATTGACTTTTTCATAAAAATAAGATATAATTAAAATGCAATACAGATTACATTTTAAATCGTGAGCGGTATTGTCTTAAATTTGAACGAGTAGATGAGGAATAATATATGGATTTTACAGAAAAATTTGTTATACTTGATGAATCCTATCTGCCTCAGATGGCGGAACTATACAAAAAAGCTTTTGCAGGAGAACCTTGGAATGATAATTGGAGCAATGCCGATCAGCTGGCAGAATATGTAAAAGAAATTTCAAGCTCTTTTCATTCTCTCAATTACGGACTTCTTGTAAACGGCAGGTTAGTCGCACTTTCAATCGGAATGATTCGTCATTGGTGGGAAGGAACAAATTATAATATTGAGGAATTTTGTGTTTCTCCGGATATTCAGGGTAAGGGAACAGGTTCACGATTTATGAAAATGATCGAAGAAGATATAAAAAAGCAGGGCTTGTCTGGTATCTTTCTTCAAACGGATAATGATAAACCATCATATAAATTTTATCAGAAAAATGGCTTTAATGTGCTTGATTCACATGTGAGCTTTTATAAGAAGGTAAGTAATCACTAAAAATCCGGAAGTCAAGACTGCTGTGCATGCATTTTAGTCTTTACTTCCAGATTTTTATAGTATAGGGCATATCTAAACGATAGAGTTTTTTAGAAGTGTCCTATAATGTCATTGGCGATTGTTGTCGATTTTATAGTTTTACACAATTCATTCTGGGCTCTCTTTTAAGCATTTATCTCTATTGTTTATTTCCTATAAATAACCAACAACCCATATTGATGTCCTAATGGCTTTATTTCTACATTCGCAAAACCTACATCTCTACCAATTTCTACGTACTCTTCATTTTTAAATTTCTTAAATCCACTCTTAGTATAAAAAATGCTGTCCAAATTCTCCTTTGTGATAACTGCATTATAGAATACCCCACCAGATTTCAGCACACGATATATCTCAGACACTCCTTTTCTTGTATCTTCCCAGAAATAAATCGTATTCATTGTTGTTACAACATCAAATGCCCCATCTTTATAATCCATAGAGCAACAGTCACCAAGCTTGAATTTCATATTACCAGCTTCAACATATTTGTGGTTAATGGATATTGCTTTTTTTACCATATCTTCTGAAATATCTATCCCTTCAATGTAACATTTGCCCTTTTTAATTATCAGCGTTTCGAGATATCCATTTCCAAATCCCACATCAAGAATTCTAAGGTTATCTTGAATTTCTAATTCATTAACAATTCCCTTATACATTACATTGTTGGCACGATTCATCGCCCATGTCATAATTCTGCCAAT
>CAMWXM010000077.1 GCA_947178195.1 uncultured Ruminococcus sp. | reverse complement strand
GGATAATATTCTTGAATCGGGTATCGAAATAAGAGTCGCTCCACCGGGAAAGGTTATAAAAAATCTTATTTCCCTTTCAGGTGGCGAGCAGTCCTTTGTGGCGATATGTATTTATTTTGCCATATTAAAATTGAAGCCTGCGCCCTTTTGTATTCTCGATGAAATAGATGCGGCTCTTGATGAGGTAAACGTTAAAAAATATGCTCAGTACTTAAAAAATTTTACAGACAGTACTCAGTTTGTTCTTGTGACCCACAGACGAAGTGCTATGGAGGAAGCAAATGTGCTTTACGGAGTTACAATGCAGGAAGACGGCATTTCTAAGCTTCTTAAAATGGAACAGACCGATATTGAGGATAATGCTTCCGACAAGGAGGAATAGTAATTATGGGAGTTTTCAGTAAAATAAAAGCCGGTTTGAAGAAGACTAAGGATTCGATGGTAAAGAAAATGCAGAGGGTAGTAAATTCATTTACTAAAATCGACGAGGAGCTTTTTGAACAGCTTGAAGAAACTATGATAATGAGCGATATGGGGGTAGAAACTTCGGTTGAAATATGCGCTCAGCTAAGAAAAGTAATAAAGGAAAGAGGAATTAAAGACCCTTCCGTTATTATGGAGCTTATTCAGGAAATAGTTGCGGATATGATGGGAGAGGATATTCAGCTGAATCTTTCCTCGAAGCCTGCGGTTATTATGGTAATAGGCGTAAACGGCGCAGGAAAAACTACCACTATCGGCAAAATGTGTCACCAGTTTATCAATGAAGGCAAAAAGGTGGTGGTTGCGGCGGCTGATACCTTCCGTGCAGCAGCTATCGACCAGCTTCAGGTATGGACAGAGCGTTCAGGAGCGGATATTATAAAGCATGAGGAGGGTTCTGACCCAGCGTCGGTGGTATTTGACGCTGTGTCGGCGGCTAAGGCAAGAAATGCCGATGTTTTAATATGTGATACGGCAGGAAGACTGCATAACAAGAAAAATCTTATGGACGAACTTGCCAAAATGAACAGGATAATAGACAGGGAAGCGGCTGAAAGCTCAAAAGAGATCTTGCTTGTACTTGACGCTACTACAGGTCAGAACGCAGTAAATCAGGCAAGGCTTTTCAAGGAAGTCGCACCTATAACGGGAATCGTTTTGACAAAGCTTGATGGTACTGCAAAGGGCGGTATTGTTATTTCCATCAAAAACGAACTGGACATACCTGTAAAACTTATAGGCGTTGGTGAAAAAATCGACGACCTTCAGCCGTTTGACAGCAGGGATTTTGTAAGAGCGCTGTTTGAAAATGCCGGAACTGTCGATAATAAAAATAACGATGAAGCTGATGATGAGGAAACAGACGATGAATAAAAAAATTATTCTTGCAAGCAATAATAAGGGTAAGATACATGAAATTCAGGAAATACTATCACCTTTGGGATTTGAGATAATTTCTATGAAGGAAGCGGGGATAGATATGGAGATAGAAGAAAACGGCAGTACCTTTGAAGAAAATGCCGCTATTAAGGCGAGAGCTATATATAAAATCTTCGGGTCTGCCGTTATTGCCGACGACAGCGGTCTGGCGGTGGATCATTTAAACGGCGCACCGGGGGTACATTCCCATAGATACGCTGGAGAAAATGCCACGGACTATGACAGGAACATGAAACTTCTTTCTGAACTTTCCAAAGTGGAGGACGGCAAGCGTTCTGCAAGGTTTGTCTGCACAATGTGTTATATTGACGAAAATGGCAGGGAACAGGTCGTAAGAGGCGAATGCGAAGGTAAGATCGGATATGAATTGAAGGGTGAAAACGGCTTTGGATACGACCCGATTTTTATGTACGGCGACAGATCCTTTGCGGAAATTTCAGCCGATGAAAAAAATAAAATAAGTCACAGAGCAGAAGCTTTAAGGCTTCTCGGCCAACTTCTGAAAGGATAAATTATGTTAAACAGTAAGCAAAGAGCGACTCTTCGAGGAATTGCAAGTAATTATGAAACAATATTCCAGATAGGAAAGGGAGGTATTTCCGATACCCTTATTTCCCAGGTGGAGGACGCTCTCAGAAAAAGAGAGCTTATTAAGCTCAGGGTACTTGACAACAGCATGTACAGTGCAAGAGACGCTGCGGAGGAAATTGCGGCAAAAACAGGCGCAGAGGTCGTACAAGTCATCGGAAGCAGATTTGTTCTCTTTAAGAGAAATTCAAAAGAGCCTGTTATAAATATTAAGCTCTGATGGCAAGGATAGGTCTTTTCGGCGGAAGCTTCAATCCGATACACAACGGGCATATAAATCTTGCCCGGACGGTAAAAAGCAAAGCCGGACTTGATAAAATCATTCTTATTCCGTCGGGGACAGCTCCGCATAAATCCAGCGATGAATATGCTGTGGCAGAGGACAGACTTAATATGTGTTGTCTTGCGGCGGAGGATATTCCCGGATTTGAGGTAAGCGATTTTGAGATAAAAAGAGTTGGAAAAAGCTACAGCATTTATACAGTGGAGCATTTTAAATGGCTTTATCCTAATGATGAATTGTTTTTGCTTGTAGGAAGCGATATGCTTCTGAGTTTTGAAAAATGGTTTGAATATAAGAAAATTTTAGAATGTGTTACACTTATCGCAGCCTCCAGAACAGGAGATGATTTTGAGGCACTTGAAAAAACAGCTGAAAAGATTAAACAATATGGAAAAGTAATTGTTGTGAATGACAACACCTTTCCTATGTCCTCGACAAATATCAGAAAATTAATAAAAAATAATGAAGATTTATCTTGCTATTTAAACGGAAAAGTAGTAAAATATATTATACTGAAAAAAATATATATGGAAAATCAGGGATACGCTGATTAATTAATATTATACGGCATTGTCACCGGATTTATAAAAACGGAGGAAAAATCGTGGATTATATTGACGACCTTAAAACGCTACTTAAAAAAAGGCTGTCGAAGAAAAGATACAATCATTCTCTTAATGTAGCGTCGGCGGCTTCAGAGCTTGCAAAAAAGTATGGCGAGGATATTGAGAAAGCGTATATTGCAGGGCTTCTTCACGATATATGCAAGGAAATCGAACCGGAGGAGCAGGAACAGATGATGCTCAGAGGAGATATGGAGCTTTCGGGGGCAGAGCTGGCAGTGAAGGCTTTATGGCACGGACCTGCAGGAGCTTACTTTATAAAAAACGAACTCCACATTGACGATGAGGAAATTATTAACGCCGTCAGATACCATACCGTGGGGCGTTCAGGAATGTCTAAATTCGAGGAAATAATATATTTGGCAGATAATATTTCTGAGGACAGAGATTTTAAGGACGTTGAAAAAATACGTAAGCTTGCTTTTACAGATTTTGAAAAGGCTATGTATGAAGCGGTATGCTACAGCATTTCAAGCATTGTGAAAAAACAAAGCTATATTCCGGATAAGACTATGGATCTATATAATCAATATACATATTTATGTTCGGTCCGCAAAAAATCTAAGGAGAAAAATGATGGCAAAAAGCAGTAAAAAATTAAAAATGCAGAAAAAGAAATCTTCACGTAAGGAAAAAATAATAATTGCCGCTTCTATTATTGCCGGCGTTATCATTATTGCGGTTATGATATTGAATATTCCGATCATTCCCGTTGAAAGAAATAAAAACGGAGTTACTTATACGGAGCATATTTCTATCATAAGATATATAAAGGAACTTCAGCCTCTTGCGGATATTGAGGGAACTCTTTCAGCCGACCCTAACAGCTATGAGCTTATAAGCGGTGCAGACCAGATCGATGATAAGCGTGATTTTACAAACGACCAGATTATCGAAGGTCAGTTTACCGTACTTGTTCTGGGCTTCGATGAATCGAGGGAGCTTTCGGACGTTATAATGCTGTTTCTTTTCGATATCCATAACCATTCTCTTAATATTTTACAGATACCTCGTGACAGCTTTGTGCCGGATTTAACCTCGGACGAAACATGCAAGATAAACAGCGTCTATACAAGCGGCGACCAGAGCCTGAGCCCTATCCAGCGTACTGTAAATGCTGTAAGAGAAACATTCGGAATACCTATCGACAGATATGTCACTACGGGCTGTGATGACATTGTTGACATAGTTGACAGTATCGGCGGTATTCCTATAAATCTGCCGGAGGATGTATTCTATTCCTATGACAAAATACTTTATGCCGGAGAACAGGTGCTCAACGGTGAACAGGCTGAGCTTATGGTGCGTGCAAGAAAGGGCTATGACGAGGGCGATATCGGACGTGTCAAGGCACAGAGAATATTTATGGCGGCTTGTATGAAAAAGGCTCTCGATATGGGGACTATCGAGCTTACCTCATTTCTTAAAAAAGTTTACGATAAAAAGCTTATCGCAACGGATATGACTTTGGGAGAACTTAGCATTCTTGCGGATTTCGGTACGCTTATAGATATGGACGAGGTTGTAGTACAGCTTGTCCCCGGCGAAGGAGCTGTATATGGCGGATATTCGGTATGGTCTATCCATAAAAAAGCAACAGTGGATATGTTGAATAAATATTTCAGACCTTATCAGGTCGATATCAAATATGACGATCTGCCGATTACAGAGCTTGTTGAAGAAGGCTATTATCAGACGAATGATTACGATGAAAATCAGGATACTCTTCAGGAGATCGCAAACGGCAAAAAGCCCGGCGAAAGCAAAAGGACTGGCAGTTCTTCTGGACTGGGAACAAGCAGCAGCAACGGCGATCTTTACGGATATGGATACGACAGCAACTATGATTACGGCGGCGATTACAGCAATTACATCGGCGGTTATAGTTATGATGACGACAGCGATTATGACGATGACGATTACAGCAGCAATAGTCCGGAAAGCTCAGACAGTACGGCAAGCTCTGACAGTTCTTCAGGTACGGACAGTCCAGCAGTTACAGACGTTATTGGCAACAACGAAGGAGATGAAAGCCATGAGGCGGAATAAGGAGATTAATATATGACTGAAAATGAAAAATTAAAATTGATAGTAAGTACCCTTGACAGAAAAAAAGCCGAGAGCATTCAGGCAATCAAAATCAAGGATCTGACGATTATTGCGGATTATTTTGTTATTGCAAGCGGAAACAGCTCAACTCAGACAAGAACGCTTGCTGAGGAAGTTGAATATCAGATGTCTCAGGCAGGAATAGAGCCTGAGAGAAAAGAAGGCTATAATGGCTCCAATTGGGTCATACTCGATTATAATGATATTGTTGTTCATGTTTTCTATAAGGAAACGAGAGATTATTATCAGCTCGAAAGACTATGGGCTGACGGAGAAAAAATTGACATTGAAGAATTTATAACAGGAGAGTGAGCATAATGAAAACAAATAACACGTCGGGTAGAAACTTAGCTATGGTCGTGGGGGTATGGATAATTATCAAGACGGTTCTTAATATGCTTATTGATGGACTTTCCTTCAGCCAGCTGGGCGGAGACTTTGTGAATATTATTATTGCAGTTGTCGAGGTGGTATTGCTGTTACTGGGAATCAAGTACACAAATTATGCAATAGCTGCAATTCTGGCAATTGTCGCCATTGTTCACCTGCCCGGCAACATACAAGGACTATTCAATTTCAGCTCAATGCTTGCATGCCTTATTTATATTGCGGAAGCAGCAATAGATGTAATATGTGCAATTGTTGTCTGCCTGGCTCCAAGCGTTAAGGAGCATTTTACAAACGATATTTCGGATATATCCGGTGGAAAATAAATTTAAAGGAATGAAGAATATGAACGAAAAGTATGATTATACCGCCATAGAAAAAAAGTGGCAGAAATATTGGGATGAACACAATACATTCAGAGCAGGTACGGATTATTCTAAGCCTAAGTTTTACGCATTGGTAGAATTTCCTTATCCGTCGGGACAGGGACTTCATATAGGTCATCCACGTCCGTATACGGCAATGGATATTGTTTCGAGAAAAAGACGTCTTGAGGGCTATAACGTATTGTTCCCTATGGGCTGGGACGCTTTCGGACTTCCAACGGAAAACTATGCCATAAAAAATAAGATACACCCGGCTATAGTGACCGAAAAAAATATTGCCCATTTTAAAGAACAGCTTAAAATGCTGGGACTTTCCTTTGACTGGGAAAGAGAGGTAAATACTACAGACCCGGATTATTACAAGTGGACTCAGTGGATATTTTTGCAGATGTTCAAAAAAGGTCTTGCATATAAAAAAGAAATGGCTGTAAACTGGTGTACCTCCTGTAAGGTGGTACTGGCAAATGAAGAGGTAGTAGGCGGCTGCTGTGAAAGATGCGGCGGAGAAGTGGTGAGAAAAGTAAAATCCCAGTGGATGCTTAAAATCACCGAATATGCCCAGAGACTTCTTGACGACCTTTCAGAAGTAAATTATCTCGATAAGATAAAATCTACTCAGGTAAACTGGATAGGACGCTCTACCGGCGCAGAGGTCGACTTTACATCTACAGCAGGAGATATTCTTACCGTTTATACAACAAGACCGGATACTCTGTTCGGCGCAACATATATGGTTATTGCTCCTGAGCATCCTTACATTGAAAAGTGGGCTGATAAGCTTGAAAATCTTGATGAGATAAAGGAATATCAGGAAAAAGCTGCAAGAAAATCCGACTTTGACAGAACGGAAATGAACAAGGAAAAATCAGGTGTTATGCTCAAAGGCGTTAGGGGTATCAATCCTGTAAACGGAAAAGAAATCCCGATTTTCATTTCGGATTATGTACTTATGTCTTATGGTACGGGAGCTATTATGGCAGTTCCGGCACACGATGAGCGTGACCATGATTTTGCTGAGCTTTTCAATCTCCCTATAATAGAAGTGGTAAAGGGTAAGGGCGATATTGACGTTCAGAAGGAAGCTTTTACCGACTGCGCTACCGGAGTTCTTGTAAACAGCGACTTTTTAAACGGTCTTTCGGTGGAGGACGCTAAGGTTAAAATAAAGGAATGGCTTGAGGAAAACGGCAAAGGTAAATCAAAGGTGAATTTCAAGCTCCGTGACTGGGTATTCTCACGTCAGAGATACTGGGGAGAGCCTATCCCGATAGTACACTGTGATAAGTGCGGATATGTTGCTGTTCCCGAAAGCGAGCTTCCGCTGACTTTGCCTGACGTGGAAAGCTATATGCCTACCGACAACGGCGAGAGTCCGCTGGCAACCCTTGACAGCTTTATTAATACAACCTGTCCTCACTGCGGAGGACCGGCTAAAAGAGAAACGGATACTATGCCACAATGGGCAGGCTCTTCCTGGTATTTCCTGAGATACTGCGACCCGAAAAACGAAAATGAACTTGCTTCAAAAGAGGCTCTCGATTACTGGATGCCGGTAGACTGGTATAACGGCGGAATGGAGCATACGACTCTGCATCTGCTGTACTCACGCTTCTGGCATAAATTCTTGAACGATATTGACGTTACAACAACAAAAGAGCCTTATATGAAGCGTACCTCTCACGGTATGATTTTAGGTGAGGACGGTCAGAAAATGTCCAAATCAAGGGGAAATGTTATTAATCCCGATGATGTTGTAAGAGATTACGGCGCAGATACGCTAAGACTTTATGAAATGTTTATCGGCGATTTTGAAAAGACAGCTCCCTGGAGCCCATCAAGCATCAAGGGCTGTAAGAGATTTTTAGACAGAGTATGGTCGCTTCAGGATAATATTATCGATGGCAGCGAATACAGATCGCAGCTTGCAGCGTCGTTCCATAAGACGATAAAAAAGGTAAGCGAAGATATTGAAAGCCTTAAATTCAATACGGCTATTGCTGCTATGATGTCGCTGCTTAATGAAATAACCGCAGAAGGAAGCGTAAACCGTGCTGAGTTCAGGACTTTGCTGATACTTCTGAATCCTTTTGCGCCACATATGACTGAAGAAATGTTCGAGAGCAATTTCGGAGAAATTTTAAACGAACAGGAATGGGTAAAATATGACGAATCTCTTTGCGTGGAAAATACCGTTGAGATAGTTGTACAGGTAAACGGCAAAATCAAATCCAGAATGACCGTTTCAGTAGACGGAAACAAAGATGAAATTCTTGAAGCAGCTATGAAAGATGAAAAGGTTTCAGAGGCAATTAGTGGAAAAAGTGTAATAAAACAGATATATGTACCAAATAAATTGGTTAATTTTGTAGCAAAGTAACAAAATTTAAATACTATCTTGACATATGAAGAATTTTGTGGTAAAATACTATGTATTAAGCAAAAAGCAAATAATTGATATTTTCTGCTGTTGCATAAGAACAAAGGTTGATAACTGACATTCGCATTTTTTATGCGGAATGATTAGTATATATTCGGATTTATATCTGAAAACCTCTGTCTTTGGGACAAAGGGAGGGAAAACAGTGGCAGAAGTTCGCGTTGGAAAGAACGAATCGTTAGATACGGCTCTTAAGCGTTTTAAGAGATCATGTGCTAAGGATGGCGTAATTGCTGAAGTTCGTAAGAGAGAACACTACGAAAAGCCTTCAGTAAAGCGTAAAAAGAAGTCTGAGGCAGCTCGTAAACGTAAATATTAATTTGTTTTGAACAATTTTTATTGTTGTACAGGCTAAAAGACCAAACGAGCATTAATTTGCTCGTTTTTCTTTTTATTATTTTGTTTCATGTAAATTCGACATTGATTTGATGTATAATATTATAGGCTGAAACATGCCTGCATCGGAAAGGTTGACTGCCTATGCTGTTTAAAGCTGATTTTGCATTCAGGAGAGTGGCGGATATAACGCCGTCGTTTCTGAAAAAATATGATATAAGAGGATTGTTGCTGGATCTTGACAATACTCTTACTACTCACGATAATCCAAGACCGGCTGAGGGTGTGCTTGACTGGATATCAAAAATCAAAGCGGTCGGAGTGAAAATGGTTATTGTTTCAAATAATCATCCGCCAAGAGTAAAGCCTTTTGCGGACAAGTTGGGACTTGAATATATCTGCGAGGGCAAAAAACCTCTTGCAAGCGGCTTTAACCGTGCGCAGAAAATGATGAATATTCCTTTTGCTCATCTGGCAGTAGTGGGAGATCAGATATTTACGGATATACTGGGAGCAAATCTTAAAAGAATAAAAGGTATTTTTGTGTGCCCTATAGAGCTTGAAGGCAAGAATCAGAAATTTATAAGATTCAAGAGAATACTGGAAAAGCCGTTTCTGCCAAAAATTTCTGAAAATTTATGATATGAAAGGAGAATTGGTATGTCTGCAAAATTCGGACCTGCCGGAAACTCGGACAGCTTTTCCGCAAAATATAAATCCTCTGCGGACGCTCCGGTATTCCTCAAAGAAATGGGACTGGACTGTTATGAATATCAGTGCGGAAGAGGAGTAAGAGTAAGCGACAAATCGGCTCAGGCGCTCCGTACGAAAGCTGAACAGAACGGCATATATCTTTCGCTTCATGCGCCGTATTTTATTTCACTTTCATCTGTTGAGGAGGAAAAGCGGGATAAGAGCATTGATTATATACTGCAAAGCTGTGATGCGGCTATGAAAATAGGCACTGACAGAATTGTTATTCACAGCGGCTCATGTGCTAAAATTAGCCGTGAGGAGGCTCTGAAGCTTGCATTGGATACCCTTGTGAGGGCAAGAAAGCAGGCTGTTGAGCAGGGCTTTGAAAAGATTCATTTCTGCCCTGAAACTATGGGAAAAACCAATCAGTTGGGTAATTTGGAAGAGGTTCTGGAGATGTGCAGCATTGACGATACATTTATACCATGCATAGACTTCGGGCATCTTAACGCACGTACCCTTGGCAGTATAAAAGGTATTGAAGATTATGAAGAAATTCTTGATAAAATCGAAAACAGGCTGGGCCATGACAGGCTTAAAATTTTTCACAGCCACTTTTCAAAGATAATGTACACAGATCCGGGGGGAGAAAAAAAGCATCTGACTTTTGAGGACAGAGAGTACGGTCCTGATTTTGAACCGCTTATGGAATGTGTGGCAAAAAGGAACCTTTCGCCGGTCTTTATATGCGAAAGCGCAGGAACTCAGGCGGAGGACGCTCTGGCTATGAAACGGGAATATCTTGATAAGGAGAATGGCAGCATATGAAAAAAATACTTGTTATAAACGGACCCAATTTAAATCTTCTCGGCGAGCGTGAACCTGGGGTTTATGGAAATAATACATACGAGGACCTTTGCGATTCGCTAATGAACAAGGCTGAGGAATTACAGGTGAAATGCGAGGTTTTTCAGTCGAATCATGAAGGAGCAATAATAGATAAGCTTCATTCGGCAAGGGTTTCGTATGACGGAGTAGTTCTTAATGCCGGAGCGTTTACCCATTACAGCTACGCTTTGAGGGACGCTATTTCGGCAATTAAAATTCCCGTTGTGGAGGTTCATATAAGCAATGTTTTTGCACGTGATGAATTCAGAAAAAATTCAGTCATAGCTCCGGTATGCAAGGGAAGTATCTCCGGTTTCGGTTTTGCTTCTTACCTTATGGCTATGGACGCATTGGTGAAATATTATGAATAAATTAGAAAATATTAAATTTCCGGAAAATACGGACGCACTTCTGATAACCTCGGATATTAACCGGAGATATTTTACAGGTATGAAATCATCGGCAGGATTTGTTATTGTTTTTCCGGAAAAAGCGTATTTTATTACGGATTTCAGATATATTGAAATGGCACAAAATATCGTGCATAATTGCCAGGTTATTGAGCAAAATGTGATTTATGAACAGATAAGCGAGCTTATGAAAAAGCATAACGCAAAACGAATGGCGGTAGAATCTATGGATATTACTATCCACCGTCTGGAGCTTTTCAAGTTAAGGCTTCCCGATGTAGAATTTGTCTGCGACGACAGGCTCAGCAATCTGATCTATGAAATGAGAACCGTTAAAACCGATGAGGAAATCGAAAAAATAGAAAAGGCGCAGCGGATAGCGGAATCAGCTTTTGAAGAAACGCTGAATTTTATCCGTGTTGGAGCTTCAGAGCGTGAGGTCGCTTTAATGCTTGACCGACTTATGCTTGAAAAGGACGCAGAGGCGCTTTCCTTTGAAACAATAGCCCTGACGGGAGCGCATACATCTATGCCCCACGGAGTTCCGTCGGAGCAGAAAATCAAAAACGGAGATTTTGTACTGATGGATTTCGGAGCGGTCTATGAGGGCTATCACAGCGATATGACCAGGACTGTTTGTGTGGGTCAGCCCACAGAAAAAATGAAAAAGGTTTATGATATTGTTCTGGAATCACAGCTTGCGGCTCTGGAAACAGTCAGAAGCGGTATTACCGGAAGTGAGCTTGACGGTGCCGCAAGAAAATATATCAGCGACAGGGGATACGGAGAGGCTTTCGGGCATTCTCTCGGTCATGGAGTGGGAATGGAGATTCACGAATACCCTAACGCTTCTTCAAAATCTAAAACGGTACTTGAAAAAAATATGGTGGTTACGATAGAACCAGGGATATATATTCCCAACGAATTTGGCGTCAGAATAGAGGATTTAGTCGTTGTTACTGAAAAATCCTGCCATAATTTAACAAAATGCTCTAAAAAATTGATAATTTTGTAAAAAAGGGTATTGAAATATTTTATGTTTTGTAGTATAATATTTACAGTATGCTACTTAATTT
>CAMWXM010000076.1 GCA_947178195.1 uncultured Ruminococcus sp. | reverse complement strand
TTTATTTACGGAGGATTTTATCATGAATAAAGTTGAACCTAAAAAGGATATCAAAAAAGTTGTTTTAGCATATTCCGGCGGTCTTGATACTTCTATTATCATTCAATGGCTGAAGGAAAATTACAATAACTGTGAGGTCATTGCTGTTTCAGGCGATGTAGGACAGGAAAGCGAGCTTGAGGGTCTTGAAGAAAAGGCAAAGGCAACAGGCGCTTCCAAATGCTATATTGAACATCTTACAGAAGAATTTATTACAGATTACGTATTTCCTACTGTTCAGGCAGGAGCAATTTATGAAAACAGATATATGCTGGGTACTTCCTTTGCACGTCCTATTATTGCAAAGAGAATTGCTGAAATCGCAATAAAAGAGGGAGCTGACGCTATCTGCCACGGCTGTACCGGAAAGGGCAACGACCAAGTTCGTTTCGAGCTTGCTATAAAGGCATTTGCTCCTGATATGGAAATAATCGCCCCATGGAGAATATGGGATCTTAAATCGAGAGATGAAGAGATCGAATATGCGGAAGCTCATAACATACCACTTAAAATAAACAGAGAAACAAATTATTCAAAAGATAAAAATATCTGGCATCTTTCTCATGAAGGACTTGACCTTGAAGACCCTGCCAACGAACCACAGTACGAAAAGGAAGGCTTCCTTGAAATGGGTGTTTCACCTATCCAGGCTCCTGATAAGCCCACATATGTGACCATTCATTTTGAAAAAGGTGTTCCTACCGCTATTGACGGTAAGGAAATGGGTGCAGTCGAACTGGTTGAAACATTAAATAAGTTAGGCGGAGAAAACGGTATCGGTCTTGCTGATTTAGTTGAAAACCGTCTTGTAGGCATGAAGTCCAGAGGCGTATATGAAACTCCTGGCGGTGCAATTCTCTACCACGCTCACGAAGTGCTTGAAACTATCACAATAGATAAAGAAACAGCAAGAATGAAACAGTATATCGGCATTAAATTTGCAGATATTGTTTATAATGGTCAGTGGTATACTCCTCTCCGTGAAGCGCTCAGTGCTTTTGTTACGGAAACACAGAAAACCGTTACCGGCGACGTTAAGCTCAAGCTTTATAAGGGAAATATCATCAATGCAGGAGTTACTTCACCTTATACTCTTTATGATGAAGAGGTTGCAACCTTTGACGCAGACGAAGTTTATAATCAGGCAGACAGCGCAGGATTTATTAATTTATTTGGACTTCCTATCAAAGTAAAGGCTAAGCTTGACCAGAAAAGAAATAACAAGTAATTTTAGAAACGGGCAGACAATAGCTGTTTGCCCGTATATTCATTAAAGAGAGGTTTACTGTATGGCAGATAAAATGTGGGCGGGAAGATTTTCAAAAGAGGTTGACGAAACGGTTAACGCCTTTAATTCTTCCATAGCTTTTGACGGAAGAATGTATAAACATGATATTCAGGGAAGTATTGCCCATGCGCAAATGCTTGGAAAATGCGGTATAATCTCTGAAAATGACAGCAAAGAAATAATTGAAGGATTAAAATCTATTCTTGAAGATATAGAAAATGGCAGTCTTGAATTTGACATGACTGCCGAAGATATTCATATGTTTATCGAAGCGGAGCTTACCAAGCGTCTGGGCGATACGGGAAAGAGACTTCATACCTCCCGTTCAAGAAATGACCAGGTAGCTCTTGATATACGACTTTACCTCAGAGATGAAATAAAAGAACTTAAAGAGCTTGTTTTAAAGCTTGCGGAAGCTCTTTGCAATATGGCGAAAAATCATACCGAAACGGTAATGCCGGGATACACTCATCTTCAGAGAGCCCAGCCTGTTACCTTTGCCCATCATCTTATGGCATATGTACAGATGCTGCTCCGTGACTATGGCAGACTTGAAGATACTGCCGGAAGAATGAACGAATGTCCGCTGGGAAGCTGTGCGCTGGCAGGTACGACATATAAAATCGACCGTCATATGACTGCTGCTGCTCTTGGCTTTGACGCTCCAATGGAAAACAGTCTTGACGGAGTTTCCGACAGAGATTCATGTATTGAGCTTGCCTGTGCTATATCCTTTATCATGACTCACCTTTCAAGATTTTCCGAAGAGATAATTATGTGGTGTTCATGGGAATTTAAATTTATCGAGCTTGACGATGCTTATGCGACCGGTTCTTCTATTATGCCTCAGAAAAAGAATCCAGACGTAACAGAGCTTATAAGAGGCAAGACCGGACGTGTAAACGGTAATCTTATGACTCTTTTGTCAATGCTCAAAGGACTTCCTCTGGCGTACAACAAGGATATGCAGGAAGATAAGGAAGCAATATTTGATTCTGTCGACAATGTCAAGCTTTGCCTCAAAACATTTATCCCCATGATAGAAACGATGAAGGTAAACGCTGAAAATATGAGAAAAGCTGCGGCAGGAGGTTTCATCAACGCTACCGACTGTGCAGATTATCTTGTAAAAAACGGCATGCCCTTCCGTGACGCATATAAAATAACAGGCCGTCTTGTTGCAGAATGTATAGACAGAGGACTTACTCTGGAGACGCTTCCATTAGAAGATTATAAAAAGCTGTCAGAGCTTTTTGACGAGGATATTTATAATGCCATATCTCTGGAGACCTGCGTCAAGGAAAGAAAATCCTACGGCGGTCCTGCTCCCGAATGTGTTATGACTCAGATTGAAAATGCCGTAAATAAAATAAACCGACTCAAATAAGGGGATTTTTATGGATTTCAAGCTTTTTAAATCAATAATGCCAATGGTAATAATATCGGTTTTGGTATGGATAGCAGGTGAAGCTGTAATAATCGCTGTAATGAAGCTTGGGAATATAGCTTCCGTAGTGTGGAGCATTATTGTTCTGGGAGTAATTATAACTCTCAGCATGCGCAAAAGCTTCAAAGGCAATGACGACAAAAACAGCAGGAATTGGTAGAAACAGAACAGGAGAGAAAAATGTCTGTAAAAGTATATATTGACGGTCAGGAAGGAACGACCGGACTTAAAATTCTCGAACGCTTTAAGGGCAGAAACGATATAGAGCTGCTTAAAATATCCGAGGATAAAAGGAAAGATTTAAACGAAAGAAAAAAATTTATAAATCAGTCAGATTTTACATTTTTATGTCTGCCGGACGCTGCGGCGATAGAAGCAGTTTCCCTTGTTGAAAATGATAATGTCCGCATTATCGACGCTTCCACAGCTCACAGAACAAACCCGGACTGGGCATACGGATTTCCTGAACTTTCCGCTGAACATAGAGAAAAAATCAGAAATTCCAAACGTGTCGCCAATCCTGGCTGCTACGCAAGCGGATTTATCTCACTGGTGTATCCCCTTATAAAAAAAGGCATCATTCCCGATACCTATCCTGTTTTTGCCTATGCCACCTCAGGCTACAGCGGCGCAGGAAAAAAAGCTATTGCAGCCTATGAAGCGGCTGACAAGCCGTTCGAGCTTTTAAGTCCGAGACAGTATGCCCTTAATATGAATCATAAGCATCTGCCGGAAATGCAGATTATTTCCGGTCTTGCAAACAAGCCAATGTTTAACCCTATCGTTGATAATTATTACAGCGGAATGGTGGTTTCCGTACCTATTCAGTCGGGCGTACTGGGAAGAAAAATTTCTCCCGAGGAAATCAGAAACGCACTTTACGAAAACTATAAAGATTCAAATTTTGTTGAAGTCAAACCTGTAGGCAGCGAATGTGTTCCCGATGGATTTCTGACTTCAAACGGTCTCAGTGGTTCTAATAAAATGGAGCTTTACGTTTTCGGAAACGAAGAACAGACGCTGCTTTGCTCCAGACTGGATAATCTGGGAAAAGGCGCTTCGGGAGCGGCTGTTCAGTGCCTTAACATTATGATGGGTATTGACGAAAGAACAGGATTGATTTAAGGTGAAACAATTATGATAAAAAAAATAGATTTTGATGGATTTAATTATAAAGAAGGCGGAGTATGCGCTGCACAAGGCTTTAAAGCAAACGGAATACAGTGCGGTCTTGCTCACAAGCCTCTTACTGACAATGAAGAAAATACGGCAAAAGCAAATAACGCTTTACCTTCAGCTGCTAAAAAGAACGACCTGGCGGTAATTATAGCCGACAGAGAATGCACAGCAGCAGCAGTCTATACTACCAATAAGGTAAAAGGCGCACCTATTCAGGTAACAAGACAGAATATTTCCGACGGCAAAGCATGGGGAGTTATTGTAAACTCTGTAAACGCCAATACCTGCAATGCTGACGGAGTAGAAAAGGCTGAAAAAATGTGCGAGCTTACAGCCAAAGAATTTGGACTGAGATCATCTGACTTTATTGTTGCTTCCACAGGAGTTATCGGTCAGGTGCTGCCCATAGAGCCTATAGAAAAGGCTATGCCGGAGCTTTGTAAAAACGTAAGCTATGAGGGAAATTCCGCAGCAGTTGAAGCTATTATGACTACTGATACCGTACCAAAAGAAGTAGCCGTTGAATTTGAAATGGGCGGCAAAAAATGCGTTATGGGCGGAATGCTCAAAGGCAGCGGCATGATACACCCCAATATGGCAACTACCCTTACATTTATTACCACAGACGCTGCCGTTACCTCTGAATATTTGCAGCGGGCTTTAAGCGACATCGTTAAAACTACCCTTAATATGGTAAGCGTTGACGGCGATACTTCAACCAACGACATGGTTTGTATTATGGCAAACGGCATGGCTGGAAACAATGCAATAAAGACCGAAAGTGAAGATTTTGCTGTTTTTGAAAATGCTCTTTACGTTGTCATGGTAAACCTTGCAAGAATGATGGCTCGTGACGGCGAAGGTGCAACTAAACTTATTGAATGTGTTTGTACCGGAGCAGACAGCTCTGAAACCGCAAGGAAAATAGCAAAATCGGTTATTACCTCAAGCCTTTTTAAGGCTGCCATGTTCGGTGAGGACGCAAACTGGGGACGTATACTCTGTGCCATAGGCTATACTGATGCTGATTTTGATATTAATAATGTTAGTGTTGATATTGCATCAGATGCAGGAAAAATAGAGGTATGCCGAAAGGGCATGGGAGTTTCTTTCTCTGAGGAAAAAGCCAAAGATGTTCTCAAGGAAGAAGAAATTACCATTATTGTCACTATCGGCGACGGTGAATACAGTGCAGCGGCATGGGGCTGCGACCTTACATACGATTACGTTAAAATAAACGGCGATTACAGAAGCTGATCGGAGTGTTTAAAAATGGAAATATCCAATAATATTCGTTCAAAAGTGCTTATTGATGCACTACCTTATATACAAAAATACAACGACAAGATAGTTGTTGTAAAATACGGCGGAAACGCAATGACAAATGAGCAGCTTAAAGAGGCTGTTATGAGCGACGTTGTATTATTATCCCTTGTGGGAATAAAGGTGGTTCTGGTTCACGGCGGCGGCCCTGAAATAAACGACATGCTCAACCGTCTGGGAATTGAAAGCAAATTCATTAATGGTCTGAGATATACCGATAAGGAAACTATTGACATTGTAAAAATGGTACTGGCAGGAAAGGTCAACAAAGAGCTTGTAGCGCATCTTACCGAGCATAAGGGCAATGCCGTAGGACTTTGCGGTATTGACGGAAAAATGATAACCGCAGAAAAAGCTGTAGGCGCAAACGGCGAAGACCTGGGATTTGTGGGTAATATTACAAGAGTAAACGTAAAGCCCATAACCGACACTCTTAAAAACGGCTGTATTCCTGTTATTGCTACAGTTGCCTGCGGAAATGACGGAAATACCTACAATATAAACGCTGATACTGCCGCTTCAAGAATTGCCGCCGAGCTTGGGGCAGAAAATCTTATACTTATGACAGATATTGCAGGACTACTCAGAAATAAAGATGACCCGTCGACACTTATTCCTTTTGTGAACGTAAGCGAAGTGCCGTTTATGAAAAGGCAGGGTATTATTTCCGGCGGCATGATTCCAAAAATCGACTGCTGTGTTGAAGCGGTAAGAAGAGGAGTCAAGAAAACCTCTATTATTGACGGAAGAATACCTCATTCCATACTCATTGAAATTCTCTCCAGCGAGGGAATAGGAACTCAATTCAAATGACGGCGGTCAGATTAATTCTTGCTGCTCCCATTGTTATAGGCGTTTGTATGATACTTATCGGAATTTTTCTGTTTATAAGAAGAACAAGACTGGGTATTCAGACAACAGGAATAATCGTGGGAACTGCAAAATACAATAAAAAATATGCCAAAATAAAAATGGACGTAGAAGCTCCAATAGTAAAATATACGATAAACGGACAGGTTTACGAATGTACAGCGGATAAGTTCCTTATGGAAGGCACTATAAACTATAAAAAAGGCGACAGAATAAATATTCGTGTGAACAGAAAAAATCACCGTAAATTTCAGCCGGTTCAGAGCAAGGATATAGCGGAAAAAATTTTTATATGTTGTGGAGCATTTACAATTATAGCATATATTATTATGTATATACGATATTTTTAAAAGGACGTGTGGAAATTGACTACTATTGAAAAATTTAACGATCATGTTATGCATACATACGGACGTTTCGATGTTGTTTTTGATAAAGGCGAAAAAAGAAGCGGAATTGATGAAAACGGTAAACAATATATTGACTTTGGAAGCGGTATAGGTACAAATTCACTTGGATTTTGCGATAACGACTGGGTAGAGGCAGTTTGCTCTCAGGTAAAATCTATCCAGCATACTTCTAATTATTATTATACAAAGGTTCAGGCGGATTTTGCCGAAAAGCTTTGCAATATTACTGGATATTCAAAAATATTTTTTGGAAATTCAGGGGCAGAAGCTAACGAATGCGCAATAAAGCTTGCAAGAAAATACAGCTTTGACAAATACGGCAAAGGACGACATAATATTGTAACGCTGGTAAATTCCTTTCACGGAAGAACTCTCTGTACACTTTCGGCAACCGGTCAGGATAGCTTTCATAATTATTTTTTCCCTTTTGTTGAGGGTTTTGTAAACGCAAAGGCAAACGATATTGATGACCTGAAATCAAAGCTTGACAATGTATGCGCAGTTATGATAGAATTTGTTCAGGGCGAGGGTGGCGTTAATGCCCTTGAAAAAGAATATGTTAAGCAATTAGCTGAAATATGCAGGGAAAAAGATATACTTCTTATCGCCGATGAGGTTCAGACAGGAGTCGGCAGAACAGGTAAATTTTTAGCTTCCGAGCATTTCGGAGTCAAGCCGGATATTACTACTCTTGCAAAGGGTATTGCCGGCGGACTTCCTATGGGGGCTTGTCTTGCCAATGAAAAGTGTGACCAAGTTCTTTCTAAGGGTACTCACGGCTCAACCTTTGGCGGAAATCCTATTGCCTGCGCAGGCGGCATGGCAGTTTTAAATAAAGTCTGCAATGAAAAATTTCTTGATGAAGTATCCGAAAAGGGCAAATATATCAAAAATAAGTTATTGACCTTTGACCAGGTTGAAGCGGTAAGTGGTATTGGAATGATGATAGGTATCACTTTAAAAAATAAAAGTGCCGCTGACGTTGTGGCAAAGGCTCTTGAGGAAGGACTTATGCTCTTGACTGCTAAGGAAAAGGTAAGACTTCTTCCGCCGCTTAATATAACTTATGACGAAATAGATACAGGACTGAAAATATTTGAAAAAATAATACAATAATAGATCAGAAAGGGTAATAAAATGAAACATTTACTTAAAATGCTCGACCTGAGCAAAGAAGAGATCATTGATATTTTAAATTTAGCCGACCAGCTTAAATACGAGCTAAAGCACAGCATTCCACATCCTCATCTTAAAGGGAAATCACTTGGAATGATTTTCCAGAAGGCATCTACCCGTACCCGTGTTTCCTTTGAAACAGGTATGTATCAGCTTGGAGGTTATCCGCTGTTTCTGTCCTCCTCCGATTTACAGATAGGAAGAGGAGAACCGGTTCAGGATACAGCTCGTGTACTTTCACGTTATATAGACGGAATAATGATACGTACATTTGAACAAAAGGAAGTTGAGGATTTGGCAGAATACGGCAATATTCCTGTAATAAACGGGCTTACAGATTTTGCTCATCCCTGTCAGGTGCTTGCCGACCTTATGACTATCCGTGAATTTAAAGGCAGCTTTGACGGTCTTAAAATGTGCTATATTGGTGACGGAAATAATATGGCAAATTCCCTTATTACAGGTGGACTTAAAGTAGGTATGACCGTTTCCTGCGCTTCCCCTGAAAATTATCGTCCGGCAAAAGAAGTTCTTGATTTTGCCGCAGAATCCGATTGCTTTACCCTTACAAGCGACCCGAAGGAAGCGGCTCAGAACGCAGATATTCTTATTACCGACGTATGGGCGTCGATGGGTCAGGAAGGCGAATCCGAACAGCGCCGTATGGCATTTAAGGGATATCAGATAAACGATGAAATAATGGCTCTGGCAAATAAGGACGCTTTGGTTATGCACTGTCTGCCTGCTCATCGTGAAGAGGAGATAACATCAAAGGTATTTGAAGAGCATGCAAAAGAAATATTTGAAGAGGCTGAAAACCGTTTACACGCTCAGAAGGCTGTAATGGTCAAGCTTATGGGATAAGAATTTGTCCTCATATGCATAATCGCACACTTTTCCTATGAGAACAAATTTTAAGTTTCAGCCTATTTGTTAAAAATAAAGGAGAAAACTAATGGACACAGACGGGAGTCAATTTATTGAAATAGTTTCTTATTCCAACTACAAATTGGACATCATTAAAGTTATAGTAATTATTCTTGTGACACTGATAATTATTAAGGGATTTTTTACAGCCTGTGAACATGCAATTATTGAATCAAATGACAACAAGGTAAAAAATTCAGCCGAAAAGGAGAAAAAATATCAACGACTGCTGTCGCTAATGAGGACGCCCTCGAAGCTTATTACTTCGTTTTCGATCGGACGTACCGGAATGAATATGCTTATCGGAATATTTATTCTTGCGCTGGATTCGTGGCTGATAGACGGAGTAAGCAGTTTTTTTGTCCGACCTGTTTATATTCTTGTATGCCTTCTGATCATGCTTGTCGCAACAGCGCTTACAGTAGCTCTTACCGAAACAATACCCAAAAAACTGGTTCAGAAAAATCCCGAAAAATTTGCGGCTTCAATATCGGCGATAGTAAAAATATATATAGCACTTCTTTTGCCGCTGAGCCTTATATCCTACGGTATTTCAAGACTGATATGCAAGCCATTCGGCATTTCCTTTTCACAGAAAGACGGAACAGTAACAGAAGAAGAGATACGCATGATGGTAGATGCCGGCAACGAAACCGGAGTTTTAGAAGAAAGTCAGCGTGAAATGATAAATAATATTTTTGATTTCGGCGATGTTGACGTTTCGGACGTAATGACTCACAGAAAGGATATAGTAGCTGTTGAGCTTAACTCTAAAATAGGCGATATAATTTATCTTGCTATTGATAAGGGGTATTCGAGAATTCCTGTTTATGAAGAAACGGTAGATAATATTGTGGGAATTATATATGTCAAAGATTTGCTGTGTCTGGTAGGCTGTGAGCATTCGGAGGATTTTACCATTAAACAATTTATGAGAAAAGCTATTTATCTTCCGGAGACATGTATGTGCAGCGATGCCTTTGAAACTCTTACAAAGGAAAAAGCTCAATGCGCCATAGTCATAGACGAATATGGAGGTACTGCCGGCTTTGTAAGCATGGAAGATATGCTGGAAGAAATCGTAGGCAATATTCAGGACGAATATGACAATGAAAAAGCGGAGATAGTTTGCGTGGACGACGGAGTTTATACTATCAGCGGTGATACAAATCCTGACGACGTTGAAGAGGAACTGGGACTTATTATGCCTGACGATCATAATTACGATACCATGAGCGCATTTATTGTGGATCTTCTTGGAAGGATACCACAGGAGGACGAAACTCCCAGCGTTGCGTATGGCGATGTGGAATTTACCGTTCTTCTTACGGAAGATAACTGGATCTCTAAAATAAAGGCAAAGAAAATAAAAACTGTAGATATAGAAACTGAAGCCGAAGATTGATCTTCGGCTTCGCATATATAATCAAAATCACCCCGTTAAACGGGTGGTTTGAGAAAGCCCTAGAAGGGCATAATACTGACGCTGCCCCTTAAGAGGGCTGAGAAAAGTCTGCCAACTGCAATTTCATTCCCAGCCACCCCTTAAGGGGTATTATTATTTCTTTTTATAATTTTCTCCAGTAAATGGGTCAGTTGTTTCTAACAAGCTTAACTGGTCGCTTGCGATATCCTCCTGCAACTGGTTTCTTATGTACTCCTCTATTTTCTTTTTATTTTTTCCTACTGTATCTACATAGTAACCTCTACACCAAAAGTGTCTGTTCCCATACTTATATTTGAGATTCGCATGTCGATCGAATATCATCAAAGCACTCTTTCACTTGAGATATCCCATAATCTGAACAACACTATATTTTGGTGGAATTGCTATCAGCATATGTATGTGATCAGGACATGCTTCTGCTTCAATTATTTCCACTCCATTCTGCTCACACAATTTTCTAAGGATTTTCCCTATATCAGTTTTTAGCTGATTATAAATCACCATTCTCCTATATTTTGGCGCAAATACAACATGGTACTTGCAATTCCACTTCGAATGTGCTAAACTACTTATATCGTCTCTTGTCATGACGATAACTGTTAAGCGACAAGCAAAATACCAAATACGTAAATTCCAAGAAAAAGCGGTGAAAACCCGAGAAATCAGTCTGAAATCACGTATCTACGGCGATTGAGAAGTGTGAAATTTCTGAAAAAGTTACAATTAAATATATTAACGTGTCGCAAAAAATCCACGAAAATGAACCGAAATTGCTCCTTCGTGGATTTTTATTTTTTTATTAAAAATTCGTTTTAGAAACGTTTTAAGAAGTTTTAAAAAATCTACAAACCACGCAAATAGGCGTTTTAAGCCTAAAATATTTTTAAAATTCTCTTTAAACAATTCAAATTTTTATGTTGAAAATAGGGGTCGGACGTAGGACATTTTTTAGCATAGGGTCGGACATTGTTTTGCCCTATTTTTTGTATAAAAGCATCTCAATATTCTTCTGTGCTTATAACATCCTTGAAATAATCTCTCCTGCTCCGAGCTTTTTTATATATCCATCTGCATTTACTGTAAAAATACCGATACTTCCTTGTTCAATTTGAGGTTGGGTTCTGACGAGAGCATATTCACTATCGTGAAATTAGCACCACTTATTAAATTAGCATCTTTTACTTTTAACATTATTTTTTCGCAAGCATCGAGGTCAACGCCCTTTCCTGCTGATGCTGGAAGCGTATAAGATTCTATGTAGCCGGGGTTTGTATGTAGTTCAATAGATTTGATTTTTTTCTTTTCTCGTTCTTTGATTTCTATTTCTGCTAATGTTTTAGCAGTACCTATTACTTTACCTTAAAGAGATGCTGCTTATCGCCAAAAAACTTGGAATTAACAAGTATGGCATGGACGAAAACGGCAGTTTCGGAAATGGTACTCTTAACGCTGTGAATTATCTCTTTGATAAGTGGGGCTATAAGCAGAATGGAATTGCAGGGGAGAAGTTGTTAAAAGGCTGAGAAATGAGATCGAGAAGAAAATGAAATAATTTAAGGAGCGTTTTTCGCTCCTTATTTTATATATTAAATTTTGGAGGTTTTAAAAATGAAAAGTTTTATTTCATGGATTGGCGGTAAGAGTCTGTTAGCAAAGAAAATCATATCAATGTTTCCTGATAATTTCGACAGATACA
>CAMWXM010000075.1 GCA_947178195.1 uncultured Ruminococcus sp. | reverse complement strand
TAGTAATACAATATAAAATATTATCAGGAGGTTTTTTAATTGAAGAAAAAATTTTTAAAGACAAAAATTATTTCAGCTGCAGTTGCGGCGGCATGCGCCGTAAACGGAATTTTAGTATCTAATTTCGCAACGGCGGCAGACGCCGACATCTATGAATTTGAGGAGGGTACACTCAATACGGCTGATAGAATTTACGACGGCGAGGACAGGGAAGGAAACGCTATCGAAGCTTCCGGCGGAAAATTCGTATTTTTGCAGGATGCCGGAGAAACGGCGTCCGTTGAGGTAAACGTGGAAGAAACAGGAATGTATTCGTTTACAATTTCCGCATATGCAGCATATGGCTCAAAAATCCATAATCTTTTGATCAACGGAGTTGATCAGGGTCAGATATCCTTTGAAGAAAATAAAACGGGTTTTGTCGATGTTCCTATCGGTTCGTTTAAGCTTGAAAAGGGTACGAATACTGTTACCATTCAATCCAATTGGGGCTGGACATACATCGATTGCTTAAAGGTATCAACGGCAGAGCTTCCGTCCCTTAACGCTCCTAAGGTTTTATCCGACGGCAAAGCAACAGATGAAACAAAACGTCTTATGTCCTACCTTGTAGACGTATACGGCAAAAACGTTATTTCAGGTCAGCAGGAAATTTATATGTGGGGTCGTAAAGATAGCTCTGGACAGCCTACATTTGAATATGATTTTGATTGGCTTAAAGAAAATACCGGAAAATATCCCGCAATGAGAGGCTTTGACTTCCTTAACTGCGCAAATATCCTTTACGGCTCAGAGGACGGAACTGTTGACAGAATGATCGACTGGGCAAATAATAAAAACGGTATCGTTACGGCTTCATGGCATGTTACTGTTCCTAAGCAATTCGCAAGCTATGAACAGGGCGTAACTAATGTTGACTGGGGCAACGCAACCTATGTTCCGGAGCAAACAGACTTTGATACTTCTAAAGCTGTAATTGAAGGCACAAAGGAAAACAAGTATTATATGGCTTGTCTCGAGGCTCTTGCAAAACAGCTTCAAAAGCTTCAGGAGGCAAAAGTACCGGTTATTTTCAGACCGCTTCATGAAGCCGAAGGCGGCGGCGGTGAAGAAGGTTCATGGTTCTGGTGGGGCAAGAGCGGCTCTGAGGTTTATAAAAAGCTCTGGAAGCTTACTTATAATACCCTTACTGAAACCTACGGTCTGCATAACCTTATTTGGGAATGGAACAGCTATGCATACGCAACATCAAAGAATTGGTATCCGGGTGACGAATATGTTGATATAGTTGGTTATGATAAATATAATTGTACAGACTGGTCTACAGGTTCTCCGGTAATATTCCATAACGACAGCGCTATAAGCGGTACATTCTATAATCTTGTTGAAATGTACGACGGTAAAAAAATGGTGGCTATGGCTGAAAACGATAACGTTCCGACTCTGAAAAATCTCACGGAAGAAAAAGCCGCTTGGCTTACCTTCTGTACATGGTATGACAGTCCGGAAAGTGATACCGATAAATTCCTTACAAATCCAATTTTTAATAAGGTTGAAGATTTAAAGGAGCTTTATAATTCTGATTACTGCATTACTCTTGACGAAATGCCGACAGACATTTATAAAACATATTCTATGGAAGGTTTTGGCGAATCACCTGAAAGGCCGACAGAGCCTACTACTGAGCCGACAACCACTGAACCAACTACAACAGCAGCAACAACGAACAATACAACTGTAACTACAACAACATCTGCTACAACAGCTATAACAGATGTACCTGCAACAGTTACTACCACAAAAGCTCTTACTACACCTGAATTAACTACGGCAGTTACGACTACTCAACCTCCTGCAACAGGCGACTCGGAAACACTTCCGCCATATACGGGAAATAAGGACGAACTTGTTTACGGCGACGTTAATCTTGATGGTTGGGTAACAAGTGCTGATACTGTAAAGCTTGCTAAATATATGCTCTCTAAAGAGATGTACTCCCTTGGAAAGGGCAGCGAGAGCACGATAGCTAAGGCAAAGGAACAGGCAGATGTTAAAAAAGACAATGTGATAAGTACTGAAGATACTATGCGTCTTAATGAATATAACCTAAGAAATATTACCGAAGACCAGCTTGGAAAAAAATAATTAAGAAAAAAATTCCACGCACCTGAAATATGGTGCGTGGTTTTTTGTGATTTCCATCGATTAAGCGATTATCAAATTAATTATTTTAAGGATTTACTGCTTTTACAAGTTCATCATATGAAGAAATGATTTTATCAATAACCGATTTATTAACAACATATCCGGTATATCCGCCGTCTCTTGTTACCCAGTAATTATCTGAACCGGGAACAGGAATATAATTTATATCGGTCAGCACATTGTTGGTAAGAGTATATCTGATAGTAAGTGCAGCTTCATCGCTTGTAGGTTCTTTTGCAAATTCTGTGGCTTCTGCGGTTGCTGTATTGAATGAATCAAAAAATGCCACAAATTGTTTTTCTGCATTTTCGTCTACCTTATTCTCGTTCAGTGCGTAACCCTGTTCGCTTCCTGAAATGGTCATAGTAGCTTCGGCGTCAGGCATTTTAAGTTCAACGCTTACGACTCTTGTAATATAGGTTGAGAAAATAGGCGTATTCATCATATCCAATGTCTGGAATCCGAGGGTTGTAACGCCGTTTGAAAGGAATGTTACCACCTGACCGCTCTGGGGATATAACGCATAAATTTCTGTGTCGTTATTGGTATAATCTCCAAAAATTACCTTTGTGGTCTCATCAGCTGTTGAAATTTCAAATACATATTTCGGGTCGTCAAAACCATATTTGCTGTAATCGGCCTCAGTACAGTTTTCCTGTACAAATGAATTTATAGAGTCAGCAGAAGTACGATTGAGGAAGGTGGTTATCTGAGTTGAATAAACAGAATCGTCCTCGTAAGGCTTTACCATCGACCAGCCCGAATCTGTGCTGTTTGCCATCGAAAATACAATATTTTCATCTGTTTCTGCTCCGTTCCAGAGTGTAAAGCCGGTTACATTATAAAATGAATAAGGATAAAGGTATCTGAACTTTAAATCGTCCTTTGTGGGACTTAACACTGAACCATCGGTAAATTCTATAAGATAAATTTTATCGTCATTTTCTTTCATTGCATAAAAGTTTTCGTATGTAGGAGTAGGATCACCTATCAGTACCGTATAAGCTTCATCATCAGCGTATACGGTCACTTTTGTAGGTTCGTTAAGACCGTATCTTGATTTGTCTGTGCTGTCAAGTATTCTTACAGCTGTAAGATTAGACATGCTTGAGCAGATGGCAGAAGGAATGGCATCGTTTATGAGAAATTCGTCCGTGTTTGTAAGCTCCCAGCCGCTGCCTTTTATATATTCTATAACATAATCCTTGCCTTCTATGTTTATATCGATTTTTTTGGCATTATCGTTATTAAATTTAGACATGCGCAGCTTGTTATCTTCGGCCTCGGATTCTTCTATAGATTTATCATTGAAATAATTTGCGATAAAAAATATACCTATTGCAGCAACAATAGCGGCTGCAAGAATTATAATGGCAATTTTTATTCTTTTCATGTATAAATGCTCCTTTTTGTCTGGCAGCACAGTACAAGGATTTTAAGCAATCCTTGTGCAGTACTGCATTTTTTATTCATCGGGTACAGATTTTAAGAATGCCTTCTTCTGAGCCATATAAGTATGCCTGCGGCAGCTACTATTACCGGTGCGGCACAAATAACGGCAATTATTATATTTGTGTCCTCCTGGCTTGCAAGAAGCATATAGTCGGTGGTTTTTTCTCTTGAAGGGATTCCCATATCCACATCGCTGCCTGACATCCATGAAACGGTACTAAGATAAAGCCAGAGTGGAATAAGCGTATAACCCTCGGCGAGATGTTCGTCGTCTATAAATTCGGCATTGCCCATCAATACAAGCTTTGAATCGTTTCTTTCGGGATTTTCGGAATAAACAGAAAGCCAGAGCGAATCGCTGTTGTTCATTGCCTCTAAGTCTTCTGGAGCTTCCTTTTTTCCGCCGTAGGCTTCGACCATTGCTGTATCGTATGTTTCCATAAGAGGACAGATATTGAGCTGAGCGTAATTTTCACTTTGATAGTTGAAGAAGGTACGTGATTCCGGCATGTATGGAGTAATAGAGGGAACAGCGTCATCAATAAGGGCAGAGGTAAGGTCGGTAAGATTTTCAGTCTGTGAAGAATCTGTGTTTGTTCTCAGATCCACAAGCTGTGTGCTGATGAGATATTTGTTTCCCGAAATATGATGTGAATCGTCTGTTTCATATGCTCTTACATAGTCCATTCCAAGGCCGTAATTGTTCATTATTTCCGTAAAGTTATCGTACACGGTGCTGTTGTTTGTCGGCGACATCAGAAGAGAAAGATTTCCACCTTTATCAAGATAAGCATTCAGCTTTTCCTTTTCGTCGTCGGAAATATCATTTTGCGGAGCCGGTACAATTATAATTGCAGCATCATCCGGAACTGCATCTGAGGAAGCCAGATTAAGCTCCTGGGCGCTGTAGTTGTTGTTTTTCAGATTTCTAAAGAATGTAGTATAGTATTCATCAAGAGTTTTTTCGCCGTGTCCCGTAAGGAAATATACAGTAGGAGTTATATTTTCAACGACCGCTTTAATAGCACCGGTTATCAGGTTTTCACCGAAAAAGTATGCAGCTTTAGCTGTGAAATTGCCGTTATCATCATATGTTCCCTCATATTTATACATTTCATTGCCGAGGATTTTTTTTATAACATTGCCGCATTTTACTACTATATCGCCCTTTTGCAGATTAAGATAATTATCCGGATTCAGTTCCTTTATGATCTCGGGGTTTTCATCGTAATCTATATCTATTAAATTTATATTTTCGTATTGGTCGTATTGCTCGAGAAGGCTTGTCAGTGCAAGAAGCTCTGTGACCTCAGAAGAGTTTTCTATTTCGTCAAGCTCCATAAGAAGATATATATCAACCTCCTGGTCCAACTTTTCCAGATAAGAGGTCGACTGTTTTGTCATTGTATAAAGACGGTTCGGAGTCATATCGGCTTTCCAGTCTACAAATGAAGCCGCAACGTTTATGATTATCACGATAACAACAAGCATTATCGCTAATATCCATGCAATAGATGTGAATTTTAAATTCTTTTTTGATTTTTTTACTGTATTCATTTTTATTACCCCCTGCTCCAGCGTCTTTTTTCAATAGAAATAATAGTAAGTCCGACAAAAAGCAGCGATGTTGTAATAAAGAATACTAAATCTGAAAATCCGAAAAATCCCTGAGAAAAATTAATGAATCGTTCTTCCGTTGAAAATGCTCCTATAATCTTTGCTACCTTAGGAAGACTTTGAAAAAAGCCGCTGTTTTTGATATTATCTATAAATAAGAGGATTATCATTGCGCCTTCGCTTAAAATTCCGGCTATGATAGGACTGTCTGTAAAGGAGGACATAAGCATACCAATGGCTATGCATACCAGTCCCCAAAGGAAAAATCCCAGGTATCCGCAGATAAGACTGGACCACATTACCTGTCCGGTCAGCAGTGTAAGAAGTGGGAAAAACAGTGTAAGTACAAGCATCATAAGGAAAACGGTCGAAACTGCCAGGAATTTAGCGGTAACTATCTGAAAAACATTCAGCGGACTTGTCATGAGAAGAACCTCCGTACCGCTTTTTCTTTCGTCTGCAAAAATTCTCATTGTAAGGGCAGGTATCAGAAATATAAAGTAGAAAAAGTTATTGTAAAAAATGTTCGGGAATGAAAATCTGTATTCAGTACCTTCAAGGTTTGCAAGATTTGAGAAAAACGTAACTGTAAAAACAAGCATAAATAGCGCTGCTATAACATAAGCAAACGGTGAAGTATAATAGGAACGAATTTCCTTTTTGTATAAAGAAAGCATCATGATTATTTTTCCTCCTTTTCTGAGGAAATTGCTTCCTCGCTGCTATAATTTTCCGATTCAAATTCTTCAACAAGCTCTTTTAGACCTTTTTTCTTGGGTGGCTGTGAGGTAAGCTTTATAAATACCTCTTCGAGATTAGGCTTTTCAGTGGAAACCTCGTCAATATTAAAATCATTTTTGATGAGAGCCGCCATTATATCCTTGCGGACGTCATCCTTGTCAATTTCTATTTTATATGTGTATGTATTGTCGTCCTCGTAGGCAGCGTCGTTTACGCTTATAACGCCCTTTACATTTCTGATACATTCTGTAACCTTTTCTTTTGTTCCTGTTATCCTCATGTTCAGAATAAGAGCAGAACCCATACTGTCTTCCAGATTTTTAATAGTATCAACAGCACGTATCTCACCATGACTTATAATAACGACTCTTTCGCATATCGCCTGAATTTCGGCAAGTATATGAGAGCTCAATATAATAGTGTGATCCTTTTTCAGCGATTTGATGAGATTTCGAACTTCAACGACCTGGCTCGGGTCAAGACCTACCGTAGGCTCGTCCAGGATAAGATATTTAGGATTTCCTAAAATAGCTTGTGCAAAGCCTACACGCTGTCGGTAACCCTTTGAAAGATTGCGGATAAGGCGTTTTTCCATTTCCTTGATTTTCAGCTTGTCCATGGCGATCTCCACCTGTTCGGACTTTTGACTGCCCTTGATGCCTTTTATTCCTGCGCAGAACATAAGGTATTCTCGCACCTTCATATCCATATAAACAGGGGGGATCTCCGGCAGAAAGCCTATCATTTTCTTGACCTTAGATGGTTCTTCGGCAATATCCAGTCCTTCAATAACTACTGTTCCACTTGTGGAGGGGAGATAGCCGGTTATGATATTCATGGTTGTGGATTTTCCCGCGCCGTTAGGTCCGAGAAAGCCAAGTATCTCGTTGTCGTTGACCGTGAAATTGAGATTTTTTACGGCAGCGTTTTTGCCGTAATATTTGGTCAGTTTTTTTATTTCTATCATTTATGCACCATGCCTTTCGTTAATTTGATATAATTACATTTAATTATATCAAAATCTTGTGAACAGAATATTAAGGAAATGTAACTAAATTGTGAACGAAGTTAAAAAAATATACTTGTTATTTATGCTGTTAAGTATATATCATCAGTGTGAAAACTGCGTGAAAGAAGCTTGTATATAGAATGAATTGATGGGATTTTAATAGTATTTATTTATAAAAATATATTAACCTCTTAGGCAGCATTGGCAAAATAGCCAAAAGTTTGCAGCTTGCAATGTGCAAGTATACAAAAATGCTTTTTTGGTGAAAAATAAATTGGTTATAGTGTTGACATTATGAAAAAAGTGCTTTATAATAATAATAGAAAATCTTATAGTAGCTTATGGCATAAAAGCATTTATAAGATTTAAACAGCATTTTTTTCTTTTATGCGTTTGTGAAGGAGTATTTAAAAAAAATTTCGAGAGAGGGGAAATTAACTATGATAATCAAAAAGAAAAAAGCAGTTATCGCTGCGATTTTATCTGCTGCAATTACAGCTACGGCTCTTATGCCAACAGTATCAGCAGCTGGTAAAAGAACAAAGGAAGAAGCTTTTGGCGACAAGAGCTATGCTACAAGATTCTTGTCACTTTATGACGATGTTATTACACACGGTGAAGAAAACGGATACCTCAGTACCGATTCAAGAAATAAGCAACTTGTAAACGGTGGATTCGGTATTCCATATCACTGTGTTGAAACTCTTAACGTTGAAGCTCCTGACTATGGTCATGAAACAACATCTGAAGCTATGTCATACATTGTATGGATGGCAGCTATGAGAGATACTCTTGTAAATGATGGCGTTAAGGGTGATGATGGACAGGATCCAGGTACTGTAGGTGATATTTCAAAGGCTTGGAAAACTTTGGAAGTTATGGTTCCAGAAGTACAGACAGGATTTATGGGCAATCAGGAACCAAGTGCTCAGTATTCAGAAGAACACGACAGTCCTGAAGAATATCCAACACCTCAGAGTTCGTCGAATACAGGTAAAAACCCGATTCATAAGTATTTTGCACAGACATACAGCGGCGACACGGGCTTATATCTCCTGCACTGGCTGGCAGACGTTGATGACTGGTATGGATACGGCGGCGGAAACGGCGGATTCACATTCATCAATACATTCCAGCGTGGTTCTGAAGAATCATGTTGGGAAACAGTTCCGCATGCATGCGTAGAAGAACTTAAATACGGTATGCCTGGTACAAGAGGTATCAAGGGCGTATTCTCTACAGACGAACAGGTTGCAAAACAGTGGTCATATACAAATGCTCCTGACGCAGAAGACCGTGCTATCCAGGGTATCTATGCAGCCAAAAGATGGGGCGTAAACGTTGACAGTAATGTGGTTTCAAAGGCAGGTAAAATGGGTGACCAGCTGAGAAACAACATGTTTGATAAATACTACAAGAAGATCGGTTGTCAGAATCCTAATGACCAGTCCAACAGCATGGATGCAGCTCACTACCTTATGTCATGGTATACTTCATGGGGCGGCGCTTTAGATGGTCAGTGGACATGGCAGATCGGTGCGAGCCACTGTCACGAATTCTATCAGAACCCACTTGCTGCTTATGCACTTTTAGCTGATGCTGATCTCTCAGCAGCTATGAAAGCTTCTAATGCAAAGGAAGACTATGAAAAGTCACTTGTAAGACAGCTTGAATTCTACCTCTGGTTACAATCAAAAGACGGTCCAATCGCTGGTGGTGCTACAAACTCATGGCACGGAAGATATCTGCCTTATCAGTACCTTGCTAACGATAGCGGTCCGGACGGTGCAGACAGTGCAAGAGACCACGACGCAGCACTTATAAAGAAATACGGCACAGATAAGCCTACAACATTCTATGATATGGCATATCTGGAACATCCTGTATATCTTGATCCGGGTTCAAACCACTGGATTGGTAACCAGGTATGGGCAGTACAGCGTCTTGCTGAACTTTATTACACAGTTAAGAACGATACTTCTTCTGTTAAGGATATTAAGCTTTGCGATGGTACAATGACTATTGAAGCAGCTCTTAAGAGAATCCTCGACAGATGGGTTGAATGGTTCATTAAGAATACACAGCTTACAGCTGATGGCGACTATGCTATTCCTGCATCACTTGACTGGAAGGGTCAGCCAAAGACATGGACAGGTAAGCCAGATGATAATCCGGAATTAACATGTGAAATTACTGCTATGGGTTCTTCTGACCTCGGTTGCGTATCTTCACTTGCTAATACTCTTATTTGGTATGCAAAGGCTGAAGGCGTTAAGACAGAAGCTGCTTACAGCAGTAAGAATACAACAGTACCTGAACAGGCTCTCTATCTTGCACATTCACTCCTTGACCGTGTATGGAAGCTTGGTCGTGACGATATAGGTCTCTCAAGAACAGAAACAAACGGAAATATGTTCAGACTCTTTGAAGCTAAGGTTTATGTTCCAAGTGATTACAATGGAACAATGCCTAACGGTGATCCGCTGAAATCAGGTGCAACATTCAGTAGCATTCGTTCACAGTATAAGACTGATGAAATGTATCAGAAGTTTGAAAAGGCTTATAATGATGCAGGTGGAGCATCCGCATCAGCTGACGCTAAGAAAGAAGCTATGGAAAGCATTGAGCTTAATTACCACAGATTCTGGCATGCAGGCGATATCCTTCTTGCTAATGGTACAATGGCTAAGCTTTATCCAGACCTTGAAGTTGATAAGTATGATGACATTGTTGTACCACCGACAACTACAGAACCAACTACTACAGAGCCAAGTACTACAGATTCAAATCCTACAGGTGCAACAACTGTTCCGACAGGTTCGTTTGGTGATGATGATAACTATCTGTACGGCGATGTAAACCTTGACGGTGCTGTAACAGGTGCAGATACTGTTAAACTTGCAAAATACATGCTCTCATCAGATGTATACGACCTCGGTAAGGGCGATGAGAAATCTAAGCAGAAAGCTCTTGAACAGGCTGACGTTGATTACCAGGGCAATCGTAACCCGAACACAGCTGATACAATGAAGCTTAACGAATACAACCTCAAAAACCTCAAGTTGGATGATCTCGGTCCAAGAGGAAACAAATAATACTTTCAGGTTTTTCATTTTAATTCCTTTTTTATAATTCCTAATAAAAATCCAGTCTTTTTAAAAGGACTGGATTTTTTTGCTGTTTTACTTGATTTATTTATTTAAGAATGGTATAATTAAAGAGTATTGTAAAATTTATATAGCAGGAGGTTTTCAATGATCCGCAGTATGACAGGCTATGGCAGAGAACAGCTTATCATCGACCAGAGAGACATAACAGTTGAAATTAAATCTGTAAATCATAGATATTATGAATTTAATGCGAGAGTTCCGAGGATTTACGGATATCTGGAAGAAAAGCTTAAATCCTTTGTAAAGGGAAGTATCGCAAGAGGTAAGGTTGAAGTAAGCGTTTCTGTAAATAATTTGAACGGCCGGGAGGTCAACATAAATATTGACAAAATCATGGCGGCTGGATATGTCGATGCTTTGAAAATGGCTAATGCGGAACTGGGACTTAAAGATGATATCACCCTTTCGTCATTAATAAGGTTTTCGGATATTTTTAATGTGCAGAAAATTGCGGAGGACGAAGAAAAAATCTGTAACGATGTAAGAAGTGTGGCTGAATCAGCGTTGAAAAAATTTGTTTCTATGCGTGAAACGGAAGGGGAGGCTCTTAAAGCGGATCTTCTTGAAAAAATTGCCAATTTGGAAAGGATTCTTGAAAGAGTCGAAGGCGCTGCTCTGCTTACGGCAGCGAATTATCGTGAAAGGCTATATCTGAAGCTTAAAGAAGTGCTGGAGGATTCTGATGTTGACGACCAGCGGATACTTACCGAAGCGGCGATTTTTGCTGAAAAAATTGCAATAGATGAAGAAACAGTGCGGCTGAGAAGCCATCTGAGTCAGTTCAGGGAATTTCTTGAAGCAGATGAAGCTATAGGAAGAAAAATGGATTTTCTTGTTCAGGAAATCAATCGTGAAATCAATACCATTGGCTCGAAGGCTCAGGATATTGCCATAACAAAATGCGTTGTAGATATGAAATCTGAAGTTGAGAAAATCAGAGAACAGATACAGAATATTGAATAGGTGAAATATGCAGTTTATTAATATAGGTTTTGGTAATATGGTTTCGTCTGCAAAGCTTGTTGCGGTAGTGAGTCCCGAATCTGCGCCGATAAAAAGGCTTGTACAGGACGCAAGAGATGGGGGAAGGCTTATAGACGCAACCTATGGCAGACGTACACGAGCCGTTATTGTTACAGACAGCGACCATGTTATCCTATCCGCCGTACAGCCTGAAACTATTGCGGCAAGACATGGCGCAGGGGAGGAAGTTGATGATGAAAAATAAAGGACGTATGATAGTTGTTTCTGCGCCTTCGGGCTGCGGAAAGGGGACTATACTTGCTGAAATACTTAAAAGTAGTGAATTTTATTATTCTGTTTCGGCTACTACACGCAGCCCCAGACCTGGCGAGGTGGACGGCGTTAATTATCACTTTATTTCAAAGGAAGAGTTTGAACGTCTTATTGCGGAAGACGGTATGCTTGAATATGCCCAGTACTGCGGCAATTATTATGGGACACCGAAAAAAATTCTTGAGGACAAAATGAATGAGGGTATTAATGTTATCCTTGAAATAGAGGTTCAGGGAGCTATGAAGGTCAAGGAAATATGTCCTGACGCCCTTTTCATTTTTATCGTTCCACCGACCATAGCCGAGTTGAAACGTCGGCTGAAAAAACGTGGTACCGAAGCGGAAGAAATCGTTGCCAGAAGAGTTTCCAAAGCCGCAGGCGAAATAAAAAAGGCGTTAAATTATGATTATATTGTTGTCAATGCTGCTCTTGAGGACGCTGTTGACGATTTTAAGACAATAATTAAAGCGGAAACAATGAAAGT
>CAMWXM010000074.1 GCA_947178195.1 uncultured Ruminococcus sp. | reverse complement strand
ATATAATAGTTAAGGACATCTGTACAAAGATTGTTCGTCAGATTTCAACTGAATTTTAGAAGTTATCTGATATTATTTTCAAAGCTCTGCTTTCAACAAGCAGATGGCTTGGCTTTATGACAAGCCGCATTCAGTGAAAGATTGTACTCACACTGAATGTAAAGATGTTTACGTCCGCCTAAGAGGCGTGGACATCTGTCGGCAGTTATATTTATTAAGAAAAACATGGAGGAAAAAATGGAGAATAAAAAAGAAAACAATCCATCCGGCGAAAAAGTCAAAAGCGTTCTTCCTATCAGAAAGCTTTGCCGGAACTTCAAAAGATTTTTAATGCTTTGGATAATTGCTGCTGTTACTATCATAGCCGTCATAGGCGGTTCAAATATTCTGAGTAATATTTCCAACCGTGAAATAAGCATCAGAGTAAATTTCAGCTTTGACGGTGTTGAATCCGGGCATGACCCTTCCGGTAATAAATTTGAAGTAAACAATATCAAATCCAAAAGTGCAATTGAAAATTCTCTGAAAAATCTCGATCTGGAGTATGAGGATACAGACGAGCTTTATTCGAGTATTTCTATTTCGGGAAATGTGCCTGCAAACGCAATTTCACGTATAACGTCCTATACTTCTATGTATACCTCTGAGGATATAAATACTTCAAAGAGGATCCAGGATCTTACCTATTATCCTACACAGTATACTATTACTATGGATTGCAGCAAGGTAGATTTGGATTTCAGCGACTGCGTAAATTTTCTTAACGACCTTACCCAGCAATATGAACAAACATTCTTTTCCGATTACGGATATAAAAAATCTCTGGAAAATACAGTAACAGCTATAGATTATAATAACTATGATTATATTGACGCCGTTTCCGTATTTGATTCTTCGCTGCTCTCTCTTCAGGACTATATCAACGAGTTGGTAAGTAAAGACGAGACTCGTTTCCGTTCAGAAAAAACCGGATATACCTTTATAGACCTTTCAAAGTCCATCGAGGTCATTAGGACCGATGATTTGGACATGATTTCTTCATATATCACCATAAATAACGTAACAAAGAATAAACAGAATCTTATCGCAAATTATCAGTTCAAAGCTCAGGAGCTTGAGCGTCAGAAAAAAATTTATGAAGAACAGCTCGACGCTTTGTCTAAAACTATTGATACCTACGAAAAAAATTCCGTACTGATATTTGCAAATACCATAAATGACAAGGATACTACAGTAACCCATTCTTCCAAGACCTATGACGATCTTATAACTCAGAAGATCACGGTCCAGAAACAGCTTTCAAACTGTCAGCAGAAAATGAATATGTATAACGAACGTATAACCGCACTCAAAGGAAGCGATAAACAAGGCTCTGAAGATAAGGTAAAGGAAGATTTTGATAAGATCAATGAAAAAATAAACAAGCTTATCAGTTCAGTCAATACAACGATAAACGAATACTATGAAACGATCGCCCTTAAAAATGCTTATATGATATTGTCAGTCGCCTCTGACTCTGTATTCGATATAATTATAGAATCGTTAAGGGAATCTCTTCCGACTATTATGGCGATAGAGGTTATCGCAGCCGGGGCTTACATTGTTTTATGTATGATAACCGTAAACGAAAAAATACATGCCATGATTTCAAAGGTAATGAGTAAATTACGCAGAAAAAATAAAAAGCCGGCACAGTAAAGGAGGGAAATTTAAATGGATAAGGAAAAAAATATAAGCGTTACTCTTAAAGCACCGGAAGAAAACAATAAAAACGGCATAACTATCTCATTCGGAACAATGTTGCGCCAGATGAAAAGATTCTTTTCACTGTGGATCGTAATATCTGTTGTATGCGCTCTTATAACCTTCGGATTTGAGCTTATTATAAATCAGACTACCAGCAGCGATACCATAATGGCGCTCATCAGTTATAATTATGATAAAGTGGCCAAGGGACTTGCGCCTAACGGCGAGGAGCTTGATGTAAACAAGATAAAATCACCTAATATAATAGAATCGGCTCTTACAAATCTTAATATCCCTCTTTCATATGTTGAACAGGTAAGGCGTAATATTTATATCGACGGTATCGTCCCTAAGGATTCTCTGGACAAAATTTCCCTTTATCAGGATGCATATTCAAAAAGCTCATATGGTCTTGAAGCTATAAAGGCACTTTTAAGCATTGATTATTTCCCATCATATTATATAATTAATTTTGATAACAATAATGCCGACTTCAATCTTGATGACGGAAAGAAAATTATTGATGAAATCCTTAACTCCTATCAGAACTATTTCTTTACAACATACGGTTATAACGAAGCCTTCGGTAATTCCATGGCGGTAATCGATTACAAGGACTATGATTATCCGGCAGCTATCGACGTATTTAAAACTGCTCTGGACGAGCTTGATCTTTATATAAGCCGACTCCAGGTAAACGATACCATAAAATTCAGATCAAGTAAGACCGGCTTTAATTTTGACGATATAAGAAGAAATATCGAAACTATAAAATCAGCCGATCTGGACGCTCTTTCAGCATATATTACAGTAAATAACGTTACAAATGATAAAACCGAGCTTATGACATATTATGAATATAAAATTGATAATCTTGAACATGACTTCAAGGTGACAGAATCAGAGCTTGCATCAATTACAAATTCTATTGAAAATTATGAAAAAGATACCATGCATATTTTCGGAAGTATTGATACTACTGACGAGACAACTCTTTCACAGGAATCAGAAAAATACGATGAGCTTATAGCCCAGAAAATTACTACTCAGACAAAATATTCAAGTCAGAAAAGCATGATAGAATATTATAAATCAAGAATAAAAGACCTTGACAGCAAAAACGATAAAAAGGACGGAGATGTTGAATTAGTAAAATCAAGACTTGATAATCTGTATGGTAAGATCAACGATATTATTCAGATCGCAACTGATACATCTGATGAATATTATGCAAATGTCGTATTTGAAAACGCATTCAATATCCTTGTACCGGCAACAGGTAATGAATATACCATTCAGGCACAAGGCATACTCAAACCTGTTATTATTGCTGAAGCAGCCATTGTATTTATTTATATCGCTTATGCATTTATTTCAACAATTATTATTGAATATAAGAAAAAATCTTTGAAAGCAGAATGATCTGCTCAGAGCTTATTCTCATGAATCAGGGGACGCTTTTTTGAAAAGCGTCCCCTGGATTGCTCAACGGCTATATATAAAGGCATGCGGTATGTACAATAAACAGCTCTGCCAAGCCCTGAGGCGTACTTGTATGCAATACTGCCTTAAAGCTTGTTATCGTGAAAAATAATTCATTTCAACTCTCTGCCAATTAATAACATTCATAATACAGTCAAGATAATCCTTTTTATTATACTGATATTGCAGGTAATATGCATGCTCCCACATATCTATAGGCAAAAGCGGCGTCAATCTTTCTTCTATGGGTGTTTCGGTATTTTTCAGCGCAAGGACATGCATCTTGCCAGACATATCAGACGCAAGATATGCAAATCCTGAACCTAAAATTGAAAGCGCAGCTTTTTTTAATAATTCAGCAAGATTATCCACACTTGAAAAATTATCACATATGATTTTTTTAAATTCATCGCTTAATCTACTTTTTGGAGCCGGAGTAAGACATTCAAAATAAAGCATATGATTTAATGCACCGCCTGCATTTATTCTTATTTCGTTTCTTATTTCATCCGGCAAAAAAGCCTGCTTTAAAATCAAAGCCTCAAGGGGAAGCTTCTGATACTGAGGAAAGCATTCGAGAATTTTATTGAGCTTTTGTATATACATAGCATAATGCCCGTCATGATGTATTTTAAGGGTTCTCGCACTAAGGTATGGCGATAAGCCTTTCGCCGGATAAGGAAGCGGTCTTACTGCAAACGGAAAATGTTCTGAATTATTCATTTTTATCACTCCTGTAATTTTTTATTTACTTCTTTATTTTATGAATCAATATTATAAAATATGCAATAACAAGAATATTTTAAGGCAGTACCACACAAAAATTGTGTGGTACTGCCTTAAAATTTCATAGTGTTTATTTTCAAAATCTATATAATCTTTTGTTCTGTAAGGAAATGTTTTTCGTTTTATCCGTTCTGAAAATCGTTTTACTCTGAGCAATAAAGCCTTTTATTTTTAATGCCAGAATCCTTATTTCATAAGCTGAAAGCATTATAAATATCGGTGAAAAATTAACAAGATACCTTGAACGAGCCTCCCATATAATAAAGAAGAAATATACTCCGCAGACTAATATTTTTAGCAGAAGCTCTCTCCCCTGCTCTTTAGCGCATGCGCCGCTTATAAACGACAGAAGTAACATTATCAGCATCATGCAATGAAATAAAGAGCAATACCACTTATATCCATCGCTATATGCTATAAAATTTTTCAAGGCGTTACCGCCGTGAGTTTTCTTTAAATAGTATGTGGAAAAATATGTTCCGTCGCCCCATGTATAGGAAACCTTTTTGGCAATATGAGTGATCATGCCCATAATGCCATATTGAGAAACTCTGTTCTTTATTTCATTTAAATTGAATTCAACTTTTTGGTCGTAATCGCCGCTGTTTATAGTAGCATAAAAATCCTTATTGTAATAGCCGCCCCTGTCGTGAAGTCCCATCATGACCCAATGTGTCGGCGGAAATTCTATTTGCTCCCTATCATTTTTATCGGTAATGTTAAAAATTCCGATAAATCCATTGCATAAAACGGTCGAAGCTATCACAGCAGCTGCAAAAACAGCCGTTACGCTTAAATAATTACGTTTGTTTTCCTTATTTCCAGTAAGAATCAGATAAAGTATAAACGCAGGCACAAGTATAATAATACTGCCCTTTATTTTATAACCTATCGCAAGACAAAGACCACTTAATGCAAGAGCCGGTATTTTACTTTTAAGGGAGATTTTCTCTGTCCCTGTCAAAAACAAATATATCGCTCCCATTGCAAAGGGCATACTCATAGAATCTGTGTAAAAATTCGAGGTATAAGTGTAAAATACTGTAAATTCCGCTCCGAGAATTGCGCAGAAAAGAGGTGTGAATTTATCGTGAAAAATTTTCTTTGCTATAAGATATGTCAGCACATATGAAATATAAAGTCCTATGGTATTTATAATTATCGGTACAATAATCGGCATTGTTCCGAATAGCTTATCAGTTACCCAATAAATGAGGGAAAGTATTACCAGCAATGCCTGATTATTAGGGTATCTTGCAAAATAATTCATGTGACATTCGGGCAGACCGGTATACAGGTCTGCTTTATTCCATGTCTGACAAAAGGCTCTCGCCGCAGTATCCACATAATTCAGATCGTTCACAGGTTCAAACTTCAAAACAAACGCACATATTATCTGCAAAATAAGTACCCCGACAGAAATACAGATAAAAATCCTGTCGATCTTTTTTATCGTCATGCTGCGTGTCTTGTCCCGCAGAATGTTGTAAAGCCAGACCATAGCTGCCGTAAAAATCACACCGCTTATGATTACAACGGTTATTTCCCAAGGGGCATATTTTGAATAGCCCCTTGCTATAACCGAAAGTATGGTAAGCCCGAATATAACGGCAAAAACAGCCTGAATATATCTGCTTATTTTTATCATGTCTAACTCCTGTTTTAAGAATTAATCAATATTATTAATATCAATAATCCGTCGTATAATTCTCCCTGATATAATCGTCCATAAGAATAGACTTATCCACAGAAAGGCTCAGGCAAATCGTATCATCATAATTACTCGAATATATGAATATTACTGCATGTATACCGCTCTCTTTAATCGGTTCGTCCTTGATGTATTTGCTTATGTGAGAATAAAATTCCTTGCCGTCAATGGCATTGCTTGGAGTCGAACCATAATAATATATTACATCTCCCTCAGCGTTTTCTCCGTGAAGATTCATGTCAATATTATATTCTCCGCTTTCACATAATTCCTTGAATTTGCTTCTGTTTTCTGCCTGAGAATCATATACCGCTTCATAATATGCTTCTGTGGTCTTGTTCATTAATCCCTTGTACACAGGACAGGTTATACCTTTTGTATATCCGTTTTCGCTGAAAGTATAATTAAATGATATAATAGATGGCTCGACATTATAGCTTTCGTAAATATCGCTGAAAGACAGCTCCTGTAATTCCTGACGATAAATATTATATATTCTTTCTTCCGTTTCATTATCCAATTCACAGTTTACGTCAGAGGATATTGTCATAGTTTTCATAGAAATAGGTTTCGGTGGATTTTTCCATGCTGCCGCAAATTCGGGAACGTTCTCGAAAGCGGCTAAAATCTTTTCAGAATCCTCTGCCGTCACCATTACAATACGCTCTATATCATCATTATCCATGTGAATTGTAAACGGATACTGAACATACGAATCCACCGGACCATAATACTTATTGTAATATGACTCTATTCCTGATTTATAAGTTTTAATATTGTCCTCAAGAGCTTCCACAACCAATGAAATTACTTCCTTATCGGCAATTTCTATATCCTGACATTTCATATCTACATAAGATTTAAACTGCCAATATGAATTTTTTTCAAGATAGTAGCTGTCTATGCCCATAGAAATGCTTGTTATTTCATTAGCTCCAGGATGATTGTCTACAATATAATTTCTTACGCTTCCTATTCCAACTGCAAGACCTAAATTAAGTCCTGCTACCAGCGCCAGTCCGGGCAGCGAGCTTATCAGATTGCGTATCTTTTTGGTAGTTATCAGTTCATATGCAAAATAAATCAAAACTGCTATAAGATAAAGTATTATAAACATTACAATATCATCGCCGCTTAAATAGTTATCGTTTATATCATTTGTCAGGGCGGCAGTCACAATAATGCAGTATGCCATTGTCACTATAATGCGGTAAACATGCTGATGCATTCTTGTAGGAGCAGACTGTCCTGCGGCTTCGCTGCGGCGGCGGCAGAATAACCATGCGCCAACAGATAAGTATATCAAAGCCAGAACCAATGTATAAATAATCGAATGCCATTCCGGACGGAAAACATTATTAAAGCTTCCTCCGATATCCATAATTGCCGAAGCCAGACCAAACAGCAGATTGGTTTCCGTTCCGAAAATTCCGCCGTAAAAGGTACTGTCGTTAAAGAACGGTATACTGTCAAATACTGCTAAACGCAATATCATAAAGCTGACACGTGGAAGAAATAAAATCAATCCCGAAAGTATAACATTTGTAAATACCGTACCTGTAAGATTTATAGCAGCCAGCATGCCGCCCACAACAAGTAAACAAATTAAAAATACCGAAAATGCATAAGGCAGAACAGTCGGAAATACCAGCGCCATATATTTGCTGCATATAAGCGAGGTTATTATCGATGTCAGCGTACTTGCCAGAATTATGATAATAGTCCAGAGAAGCACTGAGCCTGTATAGCTTAAATAAACTGAAATTCTTTTATGTGGCAGCGCATGGTACATATCTGAAGCCGAACGGACATTCAAAAAATGAAATAATACCAATGTCATTAAAGCGACTGCCGGTATGGCTAACACTAATAACATATTTGCCTCTGATGCTTCCACTGCAATTGCAACAATATCATCTGGATTGACACTATCTACAACGGCTGTTAACGGAATAAATACAGCACCGAGCATCATAATTATCAAAGCAAAAATTCCTATCAGCTTACATTGACGGAATCCCTCAAGCATTAGCTTTACTGAAAAAATCGATTTATTATTATTCATTTTTTATCGCTCCCTTCGTTTATTCCCTCTATCTGAAAGGTATATCCAAGTGTTTCCATTTCATAAGTAAATATTTCCTCTAAAGTCATGGGAAGAACGTCCAGCAGAATAGGATTCATCGCCTTCAGCTTTTCTACAATAGCGTTTTTATCTCCGCCTACTATCATATTAGCAACACTGCCGTTTTTCTCAAAATGAGAAATAGAAATACCCTCGAATTTCGACTGCTCAAAAGGCTCGTGAAAAGCGATCTGTATCTTAAACTGAGCGGTTTTCAGATTTTCAATATCGCTTTCCAGTACCAGTCCGCCCTTGTGAAGCAGCGCTAACTGGTCGCATATATCCTCAAGCTCACGGAGAGAATGAGAAGTTATAATAGCCGATGCCTCACGCTCGATAACGTCCTCGCATATCAGCTTTTTTACAAAATTTCTCATAACCGGATCTAAACCGTCAAAGGTTTCATCAAAAAACAAATAATCCGGCTTACAGGACAGTGCAAGTATGGTCGCCGCCTGACGGCGCATTCCCTTTGAAAACTGGCTGACAAGCTTATTTTTCGGAAGCTCCAGCATTGAGCAAAGCTCGTCAAATCTGTTTGCGTCAAAATCAGGATACAAAGCAGCGTACATTTTTTTCATACGCTTTAAATTTGAACCACCTAAAAAATACAATTCATCGGGAACATAGGCAATTCTGTGCTTTACATTGGGGTTATCCCAGACCGGCTCGCCGTCTATGGTAATACTGCCTGAATCCGGCTGATAAACACCTGTAAGAGCACGCAAAAAAGTTGATTTGCCAGCTCCGTTAGAGCCGACCATTCCGTAAATGCAACCGGAACCGATAGAACAGCTTACGTTTTCTAAGGCTATAAAATCGTTAAAACGCTTGCTTAAATTGTTAACTTTAATCATTTTGTATCTCCTCCTGTTTGTTTATTTTTCTCTACTTCATTGAACACCTCATCAATGAAGCTTACTATCTCTTCCTTGGTTATCCCCGACATGAAAAGCTCGCTTATAAGCTTGCTGAGATCCTTCAATTTCTCTCTCCCCTTTTGCATAAGATTTTCTTTTGCGTTATTGCAAACAAAATATCCCTTTCCCGGAACCGATTGTATAAGACCACGGTTATCAAGGTCGGTATACGCCTTTAATATTGTTCTGGGATTTATTGAATTTGTCATGGATACGCTGCGTACAGAGGGCATCTGATCTTCGGAATTTAAAATATCCGTCAGGATCATTCGCTCTGTCTGCTCGATAATTTGTTCATAAACAGGTTTCCTTGACATGGAATCTATCTGGAACATCTCAAGACCTCCATTCTGAATAGATTGAAAATTTAATACTCTGATGCATGAGTTGTACCTTGTGTATGTGTTGTATTCGATGTACAACACATACAGTATATCATATTTATTTTTATTTGTCAAGTACTTTTTTTAAAAAAACAGAATACAGATCGTTCGCTCTTGAATAAAATTGATTTTCGTGTAAATCTTTATGTAACTGTTGACATTGCATCAAATTCATGATATAATGTAATAAATACTGATAGATATATTCAGACTGAAAATAAATAACAAAAAATCCGTACTTTAGAATAAAAAAGTACGGATTCTTATTGCTCATGTAATGTTTCAGATCAAAGCCAGCTATAAATGGCAGATATCTTTTACAGCAATTGCACTATCCATTGTTTATTTGATTGTGATGAAAAAAGAAAGTAACAAACATTTGCAGACGGAAAGGATTGTTTCATAAGTATGATAAAAGAGATTTCAAAAAGCATAAGAGAATATAAAAAATCTGCGATTGCAACGCCGATATTGGTATCATTAGAGGTCGTCATGGAATGCATTATTCCGTTCCTTATTGCAAAGCTTGTAAATGAGATCAAAGCAGGCTGTGAACTGAATATTATTATCCGGTACGGCATTATATTGGTGGTTATGGCTGTACTGTCGCTGATGTTCGGAGCAATAGCAGGCTCAACATGTGCTAAAGCCTCCTGTGGACTGGGAAAAAATCTTCGTAAGGACATGTTTTACAATATCCAGACATATTCATTTGAAAATATCGACAAATTCCTGACTTCCTCGCTGGTTACTCGTCTGACTACAGATGTTACTAACGTGCAGAACGCTTTTATGATGATAATCAGAAGTGCGATACGTGCGCCTTTGATGATAATATTTGCTCTTGTAATGGCATTTGTCATGGGAGGAAAAATGGCATGGATTTTTCTGTTTGTTATACCGTTTCTGACTGCCGGACTGGCAATTATTATTTATAAAACCCTGCCTTCATTCAGAAAAGTATTCCGAAAATATGATAATCTTAACAACTCTGTACAGGAAAATATCAAAGGTATGCGAGTTGTCAAATCCTTTGTTCGTGAAGATTATGAACAGAAAAAATTCAACACTGCTGCCGAAGATGTCTGCAATGATTTTACAAGAGCAGAGAGAATACTTGCTTTTAATAGCCCTCTTATGCAGTTTTGCCTCTATGTTAATATGATTTTTATTTTGTCTTTCGGTTCTTACACGATCATTACTTCACATGGAGTTGATCTTGACGTAGGTCAATTTTCTTCTCTTCTGACATATGGCTTTATGATGCTCAGCAGTCTTATGATGCTTTCTATGATTTTTGTAATGATTACAATGGCTGCTGAATCCGGTAAGAGAATTGCCGAGATATTAACTGAGAAAAGTACTCTGTCAAATCCCGAATCCCCGATATACGAAGTTGCGGACGGTTCGATAAGCTTTGAAAACGTCAGCTTTAAATACTCTTTAAAGGCAGAGCGAATGGCTCTTTCAGATATCGATCTGAAAATAAATTCCGGTGAAACCGTCGGTATCATCGGCGGTACGGGTTCTTCAAAATCATCTTTGATACAGCTTATTTCAAGACTTTATGACACAACGAAGGGCAGCGTTAAGGTCGGAGGAATTGACGTGCGGAATTATGACATTGAAACGCTCAGAAATCAAGTCGCAGTTGTTTTACAGAAAAATATTTTGTTTTCAGGTACTATAAAAGATAATCTCAGATGGGGAAATAAAGAAGCAACAGACGATGAACTAATACAGGCGTGTAAGCTGGCATGTGCAGATGAATTTATTTCACAGTTTCCCGACGGTTATGATACATATATCGAGCAGGGCGGCGCTAACGTATCAGGCGGACAAAAGCAGCGTATCTGTATTGCAAGAGCATTATTAAAAAAGCCAAAAATTCTCATTCTTGACGATTCTACCAGTGCAGTAGATACAAAAACCGATGCAAGTATTCGTAAGGCAATGCGGGAATATATTCCGGAAACAACAAAAATTATTATTGCACAACGTACAGCTTCTGTAAAAGATGCTGATAAAATCATCGTCATGGATAGTGGAAAAATCAACGCTGTAGGAACGCACAATGAGCTTTTGGCAAATAATGATATTTACCGGGAAATTTATACTTCTCAGAATAAGGCAGGTGAACAGGATGAAGCATAAAAAAACAAAAAAAGGTATTATCAAACGACTTCTAAAAACTATACATGAATTTTATCCGGTCATGATGCCGCTCACTATTGTTTGTATCCTGTTCAGTGCAATAGTCAGTTCGATTCCCGCAATTTTTATGCAGAATATTATCGCAATTGTGGAAGAAAGCTGGAAAAGCGGAGACTGGAATGCGGTTGATTCCAAAATATTTTTATTTGTAGGAATACTGATTGCTTTCTATATTTTATCCATGTTGTCAGCGCTTGCATACAATCAGCTTATGGCAATTATAACTCAGAATACACTGAAAAAGCTACGTGTTAAGATGTTTAACGGTATGCAGCGTCTGCCCATTAAGTATTTTGATACTAATAACCACGGCGATATTATGAGTCATTATACCAATGATATTGATACGCTTCGACAAATGGTATCTCAGAGCTTTCCGCAGTTGCTTATTTCGTCAGTTTCGGTTATTACTGTTTTCTGTATAATGATTTATTTTTCATTGTGGCTGACATTAGTTGTAATGCTCGGCGTCGTTATCATGTATTTTGTGACCAAAAAAATAGGTGGCGGTTCTGCGAAATATTTTTTCCGTCAACAAACTGCACTTGGAAAAACTGAGGGTTTTATTGAAGAGATAATGAATGGTCAGAAGGTCGTAAAGGTGTTCTGTCATGAAGAAG